>CAZLKI010000390.1:0-2522 GCA_964560035.1 uncultured Synechococcus sp. | reverse complement strand
CCAAGAGCAATGCCTCGGAGTAAAATGGAAAACAATCCGATGAGAGTTGTCAGTTAAAAATGCAGTTCGAGTTGTTATTGATTTAAGGATTCCAGATTTACTCTTGATGCTTAAGTCGATATTTAGCCCTTCAGCAACATAACAAACAAGAGATTCTGTTCCTAATATTAAAACTATGTTTAATTTATTTAATCGACCATCACCAATTCCACCTGAAGCAGGACAAGAATCAGTATGGGATTATCCGCGCCCACCAAGGCTAGAAGATACATCTAAGTCGATCGAGATTGTATTTAATCAAGTGGCGATCGCCAAGACCACTAACGCTAAAAGAGTCTTAGAAACTAGCCATCCTCCTATTTATTACATTCCAACAGATGATATTGCTTTAGAATATCTACTTCCTGCATCGGGGACAAGTTTTTGTGAATGGAAGGGCATTGCGATTTACCATAGCCTGCAAGTAAAAGATAAATTATTAGAAAAAGTAGCGTGGAGCTATCCCAATCCAACCGAGGCATTTAGCAGCATTAAAGATTACATCGCTTTTTATCCGCACCAAATGGATTGTTATGTCGGCGGGGAGAAAGTTACACCGCAAGCAGGTGGTTTTTATGGTGGTTGGATAACTAAGGATATTGTCGGTCCGTTTAAGGGCGATCTTGGTTCGATGGGTTGGTAGTAAAAATGGCGATCGCATTTCATAAGTATCTAAACATGGCGATCTCTAACCTGTATACCAGCGAGTGCGATCGGATCAAATTCACTATCAGCGATCGCCAGTTTTCTAGCATAGATAAAAAGATGACGAGCAAGCGATCGCATTTTATAATTTCCTGAATAAAGCCATCATGAATTAATAAATCCCGTGGTGGATAACCGCATAGCGATAATTCCGAAGTGATTAATAAGCTTACTCCTTCACATTGCTGTGCTGCATTTAAAATTTGGGCGGCATTTCCTGCTAAGTCACCAATGATCGGATTAAGTTGGGCGATCGCAATTTTTATAGTTAAATAATTGTAAGCTCAAATCATTTGTACCAAATCGCTTATATTCAAGACTTTGTAATTAATGGCAATTCAATTTTTCAAAAGCTTGTTCAGAGGTGGTTTGGTTATTCATCAATTTACTCTTTAAATTATTCCATTCTGTCGATTGATCGGTTTGCCATTTTGGTCAAAGCATGATGTTGCCGTACCAGTAAATAACTGGATTAACTCCTTTTTTACATTAGAATAAGCATCAAACACTGTCATCCATACAGAATAGAAACCATAGCCTTTAGCAACTTGTAGAACTAGCTCTTTTGCCTCGTTGCTTGCAGATAGGGATATAAAAGTGTCTCTACACTTTTCGGCTATCGTCCATACTTCTTCTCGATCTTTCCAGCGTTTATCCCTTCCTGTAGGTTTCTTCCAGCCAGGTGCTTGATGGCGTTGTAAACCTATGAGATCAAGTAATGCTTGTGCTTTAGCTTTCCGATCTGCATTCAGGTTATCAGCTAATCGAACAAATCCACCTTCGGAATAAGTAAAAGCTAGGAAAGTGTTATCACGATCGCACCATAGAAAGTTTTCAACTTTCACCAGTTTCTTACCTTTGACCGAATTGCAGTTAATACAACCCAATAAAAAATTAGTCCACTCAGTTTCTAGTTCGGGTTGCCGAGATTTTGGAACAACGTGTTCGACGGCTAGGCTGGCGGGAAATCTGCGTTCGCAATAGCTGCAATAGTTTCCTAGTCTTTGTTCTAGATCTCCAATTGCATCACCGTATGCTCCATAAATTCGGGGTGCGGCTCCACGTTCAACGGGTCTCATGATTAGTCCTCTCTTGCCGTTTAGCCATTGCTTCCAGCTTGAGAAAAGCACTTAGTCCAGGGTTGCTAGAAAAAGGTTCTGAGGCTAAGCGATAATCTATTTCTGCTTCTGATAATTGTTCTGAATTTTCTAGATCTGGATTTTGGAGTAGCTCAAAATATTGTTCGGTTGCACTAGCGAGTTTATGAGCTTTTAAGCTTTGTTGAGGTACTTCGATTGACTGAATATCTTCAGCAATATCTTTAATAGATTGATTTGCATATTCTAAAAACTGAGTATCTTCAAGCCCAAGATCAAGAATTCTTAGCTCACCTTGCTCGATCGCTTGAATAATAAATGGTGAATGGGTAGTACAGATAAACTGGATGGTGGGGAAAGTTGTTTTGAGGTCATTAACGACTTGACGTTGCCATTTAGGATGCAGATGCACATCGATTTCATCAATCATTACTAAGCCTGATGTTTGCTGCAAGATTTGCGGTAATGCTTGACTCTCTGTATCTAGGTCTTCGGTTAAAAAAGCAGCGTTTTGAGTAACTATCTTGATGGCGAGATCGGCAATGAGGGCTACCATCATTTTTTGTCCTGCACTCAGGTTGCTAAAGGGTTGGGGCTGACCATTGATCGCAATCACAATTTCACCCCGATCGCCATCAAACCAAAGATCATTAGCATTAGGAATACAGCGCAAGATGGCGA
>CAZLKI010000389.1:0-2523 GCA_964560035.1 uncultured Synechococcus sp. | reverse complement strand
TCGCTTTAGAAATCCAAGTGTGATCCTCACTAATTTGCTCCAGTTTTGCCCCTCTTAGGCGATATAATCGCGAATCTCCAATATGACAATACCAAGGTTGCTCGTCTTTAAATATCAGCACTACAACAGTTGTCCCCATGTCACGCCGCGCGGGGTTAGATTCTTGATCCTTTAAGATGCCATCATTAGCAAGGGATATTGCATCTTGGAGAAGTTCTTGGGGGCTGAATTGTTCGTCCCATTTAGCTTCTAAATAGTTTTTAATGACATCGACTGCAATTCGACTTGCCTCCTCACCCCCAGCATGACCGCCCATGCCATCAGCTACCACAAAAAAACGACCCTCAGCATCCACAAAATACGAGTCTTGATTTGAAGACCTCACACAACCAACATCGGTACTTCCTGCAAATACTAACTTCATAGCTTTTTTATCGCCTTATCATAAATATTATGGATCTTCAGTTTATTAATCACATCTATTAGAAAGAGATTAAAGTGTTTTTTCAAGACGATCTGTGCGTATTAGCATCCTTAAGGTAGTAATTATACATATACTTCCCAATATTAAAGCGATCGCCGCTAACCAATACCAATTTGTCACAAATAAAATTGTTGCTACTAGAGTGAAGCCAATCCCGATTATTGCAAAAACAGCACTGGTTCCCACCCCACTAATGCGTCTTAAGAGTCTATCAGTTTCTTGCGATCGCACTCTGAGTTTAATATCGCCACGTTCTAATTTGACAATAGTTTCTTCGAGTCGGCGGGGCAGATTAAAGGCTGTATTGCCGACTTGGGCTGCTTGTTTTCCCAGTTCACCAAAGATACTAGATGCTAAACCACCATTATTATTTCCCATTAAATCTGTAGCAAAGGGTTTTGCCACCTCCATAAAGTTAAAATCTGGGTCGAGCCCTTTTCCCAATCCCTCTAGGGTAGATAATGCCCGCAACACAAAAGTAAATGCCGCAGGAAATCTAAAGGGTTGAGCGTATGCTACCTCAAATAAATCATCGCTAATGGCAGAAATAGATTGAGATTCCATCGGCTTACCCATGAAATTATCCAGCATAAACTGCACCGAGCGGCGCACGGGGTCGATATCTCCTGAAACTTCTAAAGCCCCTAACTCTACTAATGAGGTAATTACAAGATCGGCATCTTTTTGGGCAATTCCAAAGAAGACCTTAACTAACTTGTCTTTGGTCAGAGGTTGAATCTGCCCCATCATGCCAAAGTCATAAAAAATTAAAGAGCCATCGGACGTAACTGCCAAATTTCCAGGATGAGGATCGGCGTGAAAAAAACCATCGGTCAAAAGTTGGCGTAAATATGCCTCTGCTCCTAAGCGTGCCAAGATTTTACGATCTATACCTGCGGCTTCTAGGGTGGAATAGTCACTAATTTTGATCCCAGGTAGATACTCTAAGGTCAGGATGCGCTTGGAGGTATATCGCCAGTAGACTTTGGGGACTAAAATGCGATCGCTGCTACGAAAATTACGGCGAAAAGTATCGGCATTACGTCCTTCGTTGAGATAATCCGCTTCTTGATACAAAATGCGCTGACATTCATCATAAATCCCGATCCAGTCGCGATTTTTACCGTGCTTGGGATGATTTTGATAATAGTTAGCAATTTGCTTGAGAATACCTAAATCTATGGCAAATAATTTTAACAATCCCGGACGTTGCACTTTAACAACAACTTCTTCGCCCGAATGTAACTGAGCTTTGTGAACTTGCCCCAGACTGGCGGCGGCGATCGGAATTGGATCGAAATGTCTGTATAGCTCGGCAATAGTTTTGCCTAAATCCGACTCGGTAATCTTTTGTGCCTTAGCGTAATTAAATGCTGGAACTCGATCTTGCAGCTTCGATAACTCTTCGACATATTCCGCAGGAAATAAATCTGCCCTACTCGAAAACAGTTGCCCCACCTTAATAAAAGTTGGACCGAGTTGTAACATCGACTCCCGTAACCAGATCGCCCGACTACGGCTGCGGATTTTAACTTTTTCTGGAGTTTTACCACCCACATAGCTCCACGCTCTAGCATCAAGCCACGAGTAAAGAACTAGAGTGAGCAAGGTACGCCAGATATCTATACTGCGAGCAGCCTGAGAGTAATTATCTTGGCTCCAACGATAGCTAGATTCGGTAATAAATGTTCTCGGCGGAGAAGTTTCAAAAGTTGTTGAAGATGGGATGGCAGCAGACACAGTATTAATTTATCTCAACATTGATTTATCTCAACAAACCTTTACATTCTACTCTTTTCTACTTAGATTTCTTAATTAATCACAAAGATACTTCGCCTTGCATCACCATCGCGCCTTTAGGTTCTGGGATGGTTTGCTTAGATTCGAGCGTAATTACTACAGATTTTACATTCATATAAATTCGATCTAGTAAATTCGATCTAGGGGGACACGCAGCATAACTGTATCAGTTCGATCGGGAGGTTTGAGAAACTAGAGATTGAGAACCATTACGAATAGTAGAAATTGTGCTAAAGCCA
>CAZLKI010000388.1:0-2523 GCA_964560035.1 uncultured Synechococcus sp. | reverse complement strand
GCGATCGCGATCGCAATCCCAAATGCTACTGCTGCCGTACTGTCATTAAACAGACTTTCAGCTTCGACTAGCCGCCGCAGTCGCCCCTGCACACCCGCTTCTTTAAATGTAGCAATTACGGAAACTGGATCGGTAGCCGCAATTAATACTCCAAATAGTAGTGATGTAATCCAATCCCAATGGGCAAGATAATGCATTCCTAACGTGGTAATTCCCGCCGATAAAACCACGCCCACTGTCGCTAATAGCAAGACAACAGGCAGATCTTTGCGAAGTTCTTTCCAATTAATATAAAAAGCCGCTTCAAAGATTAATGGTGGCAAGAAGGCATTAAAGATAAGTTCTTTGGTTAACTGAATATTTGGAGCGAAGGGAAGTGACGCTAATACGATACCAGCAAAGACTAACCCCACGCTATAAGGTAATCGCAATCGCTTTGCTAACATTGCCACAACAGCAGCAACTAGCAATAATAACTCGGCTTTTTCAATATTCAACATGGGCAATTTTCTTTAAGCTTCATCAAAACGGGACATTGGGCTTGGATAAACTCAGCTTTTATGCGCTCGACAATCTCAATTTACTAATCTCAATTTACGCCTTTGGCAACATTGGGTTGCGGTCAAGATCGAGGTGTTTAAAGAGATTATAATCTGCCCAGATGGGTATCCTTTCGCGGTAATAGGCACTTCTAATCATAATATTCTTGCTGTTCGATCGCCCTCACAGCGGTTAGATAACGCTCTTTGACATCATCGCGGTCCAACTCTTCTGCAATTCCTGCGTGACTACCGCGCTCGATCATGTTGGCATGGCGCAATAATGCGGCTTGGTTTGCTTGGGTATGTATAAATGGGGCAATCACGGCGATCGCCTCTAGCAAACGGATCGTGACTGCCACACTCGTTTGTCCATATTGCCGAATTTGGTTAAAGGCAGCATCGGTTATATCGATAAAGGTCACAGATTCGGCAATTACACGCAGTTTGTCTTCGTCATCGTAACGATAGGCACAAGGAATCTCTTTTTTTGCCAGATGACAAAGCGCCGCACTGAGCTGATCGATGCAGCGAACGGCAGTAAATGGATCGTTTATCCCTGGTGATAGTGCGCGTACTGCAATTTCTACAAGTTGGTCGATCGAAAACTCTACATCTTGCTGACTGGTACGCTGTGAACCCAGCACAAAGGCATTATTAATCTGCTCAGCACGCTTTTTAGACATCGCTTCTGCGGGATAGACCAGCGTAAGTGGACTCCCCTTGACCACAAAATCTCCAGGTCGATGCTGAAGCCAGAGCAGGAGATTTCCGTCTTTAGCAATCTGCATTAACTGGCTCGTATCAATAGCTTGAATGTAGCGGCTGTTAGTAGATTGAACGGAATGGGCATCGCGATCGAAATGGTCTGGAATATCTGATGCTACAGGCTCCTGCCGACGCTTCGACGCACCTCGCCCGATCTGTTTGGGGAAAAGCCGATCGATAGCGTCATCGAGTTCAAATCCCACCTTGGAAATGACATTATCAACTTGAATAGACGCTGCTGAATGGTGAATAAAATAAATCAACACTCCAATACTGGCGATCGCAAGTCCAATTCCGCAGGTGACTGCAATCTGAGGCACAAACTCATTCTCGGCAATGCCATTGATAGTTCGTAGCACCAATAAGCTATATACAAATGTAGAGATAAAGGTTCCAAGTACAATTTGGTTGCCAGTGTCCTGCATAAAGTTACGCAACAGACGCGGACCAAATTGCGAAGATGCAAGCTGAAGGGCAACGATCGTAATAGAGAAAGCAGTCGTGGCAACACTTACCATTGAGCCTGCAATGGCAGAGAGAATTGCGCGGGAACCACTTGGACCTAAGGCATAAGCCCATCCCACTTCTCCGATGAAGTTTGTTTTTGTGCTTTGGTCGATGTGAATGGTCAAAAACGAAAACCCGATCGCCAGCACCACCATCAAGCTTGGGATAAACCAAAAGCTGGAATGCAGCGAGTCCAAAAGCTTGCTAAATTTGGTGCCCATTAGCTCTCCCTCGTCACAGGTGAATCTATGGTGCCCGTCTCAGTTCCATTTTGCTGAGATCGAGTTTGGACAATTTGTTTAAGCGATTTACTGATGCTGCGTGATGATGGCACTTTACCTTTGCCCGCAGTCCAACCTTCGCGTTGATGAGCGCGATCGCCATCGGTTTCTTCTGTCTGATCGTGAAACAAAATTTGCTGGGTCGGAAAGGGCAGATCGATGCTATTTGCCGTCAGCTTGTTCTTGATATTTGTCAACACTCGATCTTGAAGGTCTAGCGCATCGGCACGACGGGGTGGATCGATCCACCAACGGGCGCGAATGTTGACCAAGCTTCCAGAGAGTTCGACCACGATCTCATCAGGCGCAGGCGTTTCTAGCACTCCGTTTGTTTGACGCATTGCCTCTAGAATCAACCCCCGTGCTTCATCAATATCATCACCATAGCCAATGCCGATGTCGTACTCTAAACGGCGATTTTCAAAGGC
>CAZLKI010000387.1:0-2529 GCA_964560035.1 uncultured Synechococcus sp. | reverse complement strand
ACTGATTGGATGGATAGTCATCGCTGCAATTGGTTTAGTAGCATGGCGATCGATTCAGCCTAAAGAATTTAATAAGTTTTGGCAAAAAACTGGATTACCGAATTTGATTAAGTAACTGATGTTACGCAGAACAATTTGATTCGATCAACGGTTTAAGTAGGGTTACACTCAATCAAAGCTTTAAACCTTGTGGTATTGGACTTTTTGAGACTAGCTTACTGCAAGAACTTCAGACTTCTGCGTAACATGAGTAAATAGTAAATAGATTAGGACTTACGCACTCAAATTCACAGAAACTTATCGGGATGGAGTTTGAGGGCGAAGCCCTCAATTGGGGCTGTGCCCCAAAACCCCTTTAAATATAGGTTTTCTTTTTACACTGCGTAAGTCCTATAGATTGATTCAGATCGGTTCTGAGTTATCTTCCGTTCATCGAAGATAGATACCCTGTGATGAGCCAATCTTTTCCGATCGCAGTCATTTGAGTGTGAGATAAAGATAAAGCTTCAGTCATCTGGGTATTACCAAAATTAGCGATCGCTTCCAAACCTCCACCAATAATTTTAGGAGCGATAAATGCATAGACTTTTTGAACTACGCCATCCGCGATCGCTCTAGCAGCTAGATTTCCGCCACATTCCCATAGGACATTATTACAGCCTCTTTTTCCTAATTCCAGCATTACAGTTTTAGGAGAGAGATTTTTTGTTGATATGACTTCTACTTGGCGATCGCTCAGATATTTTGCCATTTCTGAATTTTTATCACTTTCTGTAAATACTATCGTCTTTTTAATCTCATTCACTTCCCAAAGATGCGCGTGACGGGGTAGATTCAGACTTCTCGACATCACCACACGTAAAGGACAATGGGCAGAAACATTATGGGTTGTGAGATGGGGATTATCTATTCGGACAGTATTCCCACCTGTAATCACCGCATCGCAAGCCGATCTTAATAGGTGGACTTGATTCCGAGCTGGTTCGCCTGTAATCCAAAAACTATGCCCTGTATGGGTCGCAATCTTACCATCTAGGGTCATTGCATATTTAAGAATACCGAAGGGAGTACTGGTTTTTACGCGATGGATAAATCCTTCATTTAGCCTTAGGCAATCTTCTTCGGCAATTCCGACTGCAACTTCGATTCCTGCGCTAATTAGGCGATCGCATCCTTGACCCGAAACACGAGGATCGGGATCGATCGTGCCAACTACTACCCGTTTAATTCCAGCATTAATAATTGCTTCAGTACATGGAGGAGTGCGCCCAAAATGATTGCAGGGTTCCAAATTTACATACAGAGTTGCATCTTGAGTTGGTTCCGATTGATTACGAGCATTGGCGATCGCATAGACTTCGGCATGAGGCATTCCCGCTTTAGGATGAAATCCAGAACCAATTAATCTCCCATCTTTAACAATTACCGACCCTACCATTGGATTTGGGGATGTTACTCCCGTCCCTTGGGCAGCTAGTTTTAAACATTCCTGCATCCATTGATAATCTGTACTCACTTTATCTTTCTTCCGCAAGAAGACCCTTGGTTTACCGATGGGATGAATTGAGGTCACTATCTAGATGAATTAAGTGTTTTCATAAAGATAGAAATAATATTTTAGTTTAACTATAATTACTTCTGTGATATGT
This sequence comes from uncultured Synechococcus sp., assembly GCA_964560035.1. Lineage (GTDB taxonomy): Bacteria > Cyanobacteriota > Cyanobacteriia > Pseudanabaenales > Pseudanabaenaceae > PCC-7502. Next base: position 880 of record CAZLKI010000387.1, on the reverse strand, counting down.
TACCACCGTGGCTAAGGTATTCAACCACATAAAAAACCTGATGTTAGTCGAAAGACCAACGCACCTTGAAAACTAGGCTATGGGTTCGATTAGGGAATGCTCTAATCGGTAAAAAGCTTAAGCACCAAATATAGAGAGCCAAATATTTTGGATTTCAACAGTACGGTAGGGCATACCGAAACTGACTTCTGCAAAGGAGGCGAAAGCTCAAGGACAGAACCATCTCTGGTTAGAATTTCGCAAGGGATTTTGGTTAAGTGGACTGGATGATCTGAGAATCCCCCGATTTATCGGTGGGAGTGTCAATGCTCTAAACTTTCCTGCTCAATTAGATAAACTTTTGCATTTTCAATTGTTCCAACTACCAAAACCTCATCTTCATAAAACAGATCGTCACAAAACATAAGTTGATTTAGTAGAGTCGGAAAATCTTTTTCTAAGACTATTCCTGAATTTTTAGCATAAAGCTTTGCTACTTCTGGATTACGAGTCCACGATGTGAATATGCTTTTTGGATCTCCTAAATTATGTTTTTCAGGATCATTGTGCCCTCCACTAGGTTCAGCTTTTCCTTGTTTGGCAATTTCATAACTAGGATGTTCTTTACAAATTCCACGCCAAAGAATTGTCAAAAATTTTACCCTTTAAGATATCCCTAACTTCATATTGGCTTTATATTTGGCTGAAGTTACCCGAGTCAGATTTTAGTTTTGAAGACTAACTTTCCAACAACTTCATCTTTTTTATTAGTATAGGACTTACGCAGTGTAAAAAGAAAACCTATATTTAAAGGGGTTTTGGGGCACAGCCCCAATTGAGGGCTTCGCCCTCAAACTCCATCCCGATAAGTTTCTGTGAATTTGAGTGCGTAAGTCCTATA
>CAZLKI010000386.1:0-2557 GCA_964560035.1 uncultured Synechococcus sp. | reverse complement strand
TGGGGGCGATCGCCTTTGCCGAGGTTTGTTCTGATTTGGAAATGTCAGGTCGAGAGCAGCAATTAGATCGCATAGATACCCTAATGCTAAGGGCTGAGCAACTGTTTCTCAAATTTATAGACTATTTAGAGGCTTATCTCGCTCACTGTCCATGACCTCTCTATCAACCTATGATTGCTTACGTCAGAACCCATAATGCTCATGAGCTTGATTCGCCGATCGGGCAAATGAATGACATACGGACAGCAAGCTCCCTCACAGATAGCAGCTTAGAGAAGTTGCATACGAACTTATATTAAAAAAGATGGCACAAGATTCCCTGCTCTACTCTCAATTACCGCTATTAGAGACTTAAATCATCAGATCCTCGGCTTTTTAGGCATAGCCAAAGATATTACCGAGCGAAAACATTCTGAAAAGTTACTATAGGAATCTCAGTATTTTATCCAAACCGTAGTCGATCGTATTTCTATTCCTTTGTTTTGGAAGGATCGATATTCTCGATATTTAGGCTGTAATCTTGAATGTGCCGAAGTTATTGGCAAGACAGATTTTGATCTTCTTTTATCCGTAGACCATGCGATCGCCTTCTAAAACACGTCAAATCATTTGAGAATATTTGTGGTTGAGTGAAATAGCGATCTCTGGAGCATCTCTCAGGGATGCAGCAACAGCCTTAGCAAGTTCTTCGGGTTCTGCGCCAGCCAGTAGTAATGCTAGGCTAAATGAACTTACCTGTAATCGCACAGCAGCACCAAGATGTTCGGCAAAGGTTTCGGCTCCCTAACACTACACCTACGACAATCAGCAGTCCCCAAACTAAAATCACAAGCACCTCTAATACAACAGATGTTTTATTAGAGCTTTACATATCCCCAGCTTTAATGCAACACCTGTTACAATTTGACCCTATCCAACTAATCTGAAGGAATAAAATATGAAACAAGTCCAGCCTTATCAACCGTTTCTGCTTCGCATTCTGCATGGTCTGACTGGTCTTTTTTTAACTGCTGCAATTCTGACGGCTTTCTGGACTTACAATACCTATGATGGTCGATGGGGGAAGATTCCGCTTCCTTCCTACCCAGAAATTGAAGGATTGCACGGAACATTTGGACTATATGTCTTACTGGTATTTCCTGCATTTGTCCTTTATTCTTTTCATCGAGGACAGAGGCGTTTGATTCAGCCTGACTCATTGGCTAAGTTGACTCAAATGGGAAAGCCAATCTGGTGGTATACACTAAACCGTTTTACCAATACATTTGCTCTACTCGCCCTGACATTGGCTCTGTTCAGCGGTAAGATGATGAACGAAACTTGGCTGCCTCAAGGGGAGTTGAACCACGCTTGGTACTATGCTCACCTGATTTCTTGGATAATCATGGTCATTACGATCTCCCTTCATCTTTTGCTGAATGCCCGCATCGGTGGGGCATCAATGCTGTTATCGATGCTAAATTGGCAGTTCCACGCAAAAGACAGCCCAACTCTCTGGATTTCCCAAATTTCTAACTGGTGGTCAAGTATCCACTGGAGTTCGTGGTCAAATAGACTGAAACCATTACCAGCAAGATCGACTCTGCTGCTGCTGGAATCATTTATTCTAACGAGTCTGATTGCGGCTTGGATCATTCCACTTTTTAAGTAGCTGTCTCCTTTCTACTAATTTATCCTATTCGCGATGCTCGATCGATCTTGGAATTTGCTAATTTACCGTGTCCCTTCTCAGCCATCAACGCAGAGAGTCTATGTGTGGCGGAAACTGAAAGGTTGGGGTGGATTATATTTGCAACAGTCAGTCTGTGTATTGCCTCAACGTAACGATCTACAGCAACAGCTAGAGAACTTAAAAACGGAAATTGTAGAAGGCGGGGGCGAAGCAAATTTGCTCACCATTACCATTGAAGGTACTGAGCAAAATTTAAGGCTAGTTGAACAGTTTCAACAGCAAATTAACGAAGAGTACAAAGAATTTCTGGGACGTTGCCGAGACTTTCACAAAGAACTAAAGCATGAACGTCAAGAAAGTAATTTTATCTTTGCTGAACTGGATGAAAATGAAGTAGAACTGACGAAGTTGCGTTCGTGGCTACCTAAGATTCATGATCGAGATTTATTTAATGCAACTGGGTATGTTTCTGCAATAGAGGCATTAAAACTCTGTGAGCAAGACTTTCAACAATTTAGCCAACAAATCTACGATGCTCAAGATCTATGAGTCGCAGTTACCGATGTCTAACACTGGGTTGGTAGGGACGGACGAGAAATTCATATACAATGGTATTCCTTCGCTGGTTATTAAATGCCATGTAAATTGCTTCAGGATGGTCTAGTGAATATCCTTCTGTAATTGCGATCGCCACTGATTCCCCTGATTCCCCTGATTCGGCTATACTTTCCTCTCTTCCTTCTCCTTTTTTTTGTTTCATACTTCCCATTGACGGCAATGCTTGTACTATCTAGATGAGCATGATTTGGGATAAGCACAAATTTCTTTGGCATCTCTGACGCGATCTTTACGAACATTAACGTGATTCCATATTCGTACAACTGA
>CAZLKI010000385.1:0-2567 GCA_964560035.1 uncultured Synechococcus sp. | reverse complement strand
AATTTTTATTAGTTAGTTTTTGTAATGTCTGAACCTGTAATTCTCCGTGCCTTGGATGTCGATCGCAATCTTCTTACGCCAATGATGCGGCAATATATTGATGTCAAAGAGAAGTATCCCCATACTGTAGTTTTATATCGCTTGGGAGATTTCTTTGAGGCATTTTTTGAAGACGCTCACCTCGTTTCAAGGGAATTAGAATTATTCCTGACGGGAAAAGAAGCAGGAAAAGAAGTCGGCAGAGTCCCGATGGCAGGCATTCCCTATCACGCCTTAGAACGCTATGCCAGTCAATTGGTAGAAAAAGGAATATCTATCGCTATTTGCGATCAAGTTGAAACTGCCGCCGAAGCACAGGGAGGATTAGTAAAAAGAGAAGTCACTCGGATTATCACGCCCGGTACCGTCATGGAAGAGGGGATGCTATCGGCAAAAAAGAATAATTTCTTAGTGGCGATCGCTTCTGCCGATCGAAATTGGGGACTGGCATACGCTGATATCTCCACAGGTGAGTTCCTAACTACGCAAATTCAAGGTATCGATAACTTAGTTCAAGAACTGCTACGTCTCCAGCCTGCTGAGATTCTAGTTCCTGTAAATGCGCCTAATATTTTACAGCCTCCTAATCTTTTACATAAATACAACGAACTTCCACCCGAATTTCCTACGCAATTTTGTTATACGCAGCGATCGCAGACACCCTTTTCTTTAGTAGAAGCAAGACAAAGAATATTAGAGACATATAAAGTGCGATCGCTGGAAGGCATGGGCTGTGAAGCTCTACCTCTATCGATTCGAGCCGCAGGAGGCTTATTGGAATACTTGGCAACCACTCACAAAAATACCCAAGTTCCCCTAAGACTTCTTTCCACTTATACGATCGGTGATTATCTGGTTCTGGATTTTCAAACGCGGCGGAATCTAGAAATTATGCAAACGGCAAAAGATAGAACGCTGACTGGATCGCTATTATGGTCGTTGGATCGTACCTCTACAACGATGGGCTGTCGGGCATTACGGAGATGGCTGTTACAACCGTTGAAAGATATTTCTTTAATTAGCGATCGCCAAGATACCATAGCAGAATTAGTCAAAAATCATTCACTCCGTCAAGATTTACGCACTCAGCTTCGGGGTATTTACGACATCGAACGTCTTTGCAGTCGGATCGGTGCGGGGACGGCAAATGCTAAGGATTTACAGGCTTTGGCATTTTCATTAAATAAGCTCAAAGATATAGCCGAATTAGTCCAGTCTGGGAAATCCAAGTATCTCATCGCTTTACAGACTATCGATCCAGAAATCAGCCAATTGGGCGATCGCCTAGCTCAAACTTTAGCTGATAATTTACCGATTATGATCACCGAAGGCAACCTAATTCGTACGGGGGTCGATCCTCAATTAGACGAACTCAAACAACAAGCTTTAGACGATGCCCAATGGCTGTTAGATCTGGAACAACGAGAAAGGGAACGTACGGGAATTAGTACGCTAAAAGTTAGCTTTAATAAGACCTTTGGCTATTACATTAGTATCTCGCGTGGTAAAAGCGACCAAGCTCCTAAGGATTATATTCGCAAGCAAACTCTCACCAACGAAGAGCGATATATCACGCCCGAATTAAAAGAGAAAGAAACCCGCATCGCCTCTTCTCAAAGCGAACTTCATCACTTGGAATATCAGCTTTTTACCGAACTGCGGAATGAAGTAGCAAATCATATCGATCGATGTCGGGCGATCGCCATGTCTTTAGCTGCGGCAGATGCGCTTACCAGTTTGGCAGAGGTGGCTGTAACCTATAACTACGTGCGCCCCGAACTGCTGCCCAATCGCTCGATTGAATTATTGAATGGTCGTCATCCAGTGGTAGAGCAAGCTTTACCTTCGGGGTTTTTCGTTCCTAATTCTATTAATTTAGGTAGAGTAGGATTTCCTGATGTAATTATTCTCACAGGTCCAAATATGAGCGGTAAGAGTACATTTTTAAGACAGTTGGGATTGATTCAGCTCATGGCTCAAGTAGGAAGTTTTGTGCCTGCGGATAGTGCCAAGTTAGGGATCTGCGATCGCATTTTTACTAGAGTCGGAGCAGTGGATGACTTAGCTACAGGGCAATCAACTTTTATGGTCGAGATGTTGGAAACGGCGAATATTCTCAATCACGCCCAGACTAATTCGTTAGTTTTATTGGATGAAATCGGTAGGGGAACTTCTACGTTTGATGGCATGGCGATCGCGTGGTCGGTAGCAGAATATTTGGCGGCTACAATCAAGACTAGGGCAATCTTTGCCACCCATTATCACGAACTCAACGAACTCGCAGGGTTATTCGATAATATTGCCAACTATCAAGTTACAGTCAAAGAATTGGCAGATGAAATTATCTTTTTGCATCAAGTTCAACCTGGTGGCGCAGATCGCTCCTATGGGATTGAGGTTGGTCGGTTGGCGGGACTTCCGCCTGTAGTGATCGGTCGGGCTAAAGAACTCTTAAAACAAATAGATCGGCACAGTCGTATAGCTACTGGATTGAGGCGATCGGGAAATCTTTTAGTGAATTCTACAGA
>CAZLKI010000384.1:0-2578 GCA_964560035.1 uncultured Synechococcus sp. | reverse complement strand
TATCTGCTAATAAATTGTTAGATGAATATAAGAATGATAATGGTGCTAACGCTAAAAAGTTATTTGACAGTTTAGAAGGTGGAGCAAAAAATTATTTCAGTGCTGTTGATGAAGTATTGAAATCTAAAGACCTTGCGACCGCGGGTCAAAATATTATTACTGCCCCTTTTAAACTTGGAAATGCTTTTTTCTCTACAGTTTTTGGTGGAGAAGGTATTGGTCTTCCAAATCCTTTTTTGGTTGTATTAGAGACTTTTTTAACTGCGTGTTCCACTGCCTTTCAAGCTTTAATTGAGGTTAGTTTTTTGCTAACAGGTTTGATCGGACCTATACCAGTAGCACTTTCACTATTACCTATTGGTGCCAAGCCTATATATGCGTGGATTACTGCTTTCTTTTCTTTAGGTTTAGCCAAGCTGTGTTTTAACATTTGCGTTGGACTCACTTCTCTCACGTTTGTGACTGCTGGCATAAATAATACTTTGGTTCTTGCTATTGCTCTTGGGCTTCTTTCTCCCATTCTCGCTTTATCTTTAGCTTCAGGGGGCGGAATTCTTATTTTTAATGCAATTGTTGCCGCTTCTGCTTCTGCTGCTTCTACAACAGTTAATATTGCTCGTTCTGCTTCTACTGGCGGCGTATAGGAAATAATATGAATTCTCACAAAAATCTGCTCGAATCCAATGACAATCTCGATGATTTTCAGTCAACCTCAAAACCTTCAAAAGCTAAACCCTCAAAAGATAATTTGATTGTTATTATCTTATTTTGTATTTTTGGTTGCACTGTATTTAACTCTCTAGCATCTGTTGTTTTAATCGGCATTTATGCCTCTTTTACGTCTCAAAAACCACCTACCCTTGTTCAACTCGTTAATGGTAAATCTGTAGCAGCAATTCCCCTTGAAAATACTGCTAGATCTCCTGAATTTATTAGGCAATTTGTTCTAGAACAACTTACCAGTTTAATGACATGGACTGGAGAGTTACCTACAGATGCTAATGGGAAAGCCTCTCGTGATATTGGTATCCAAATTACATCAACAAAAGGAGAAAAAAAGCTAGTCTCTACTACTTCTTGGCAGGCTGGGTTTGCATTTACTGAAGATTTTCGGACGGGGATGCTAAGTTCAATTGCTACACTGACTCCGCCTCAAGTATTTCAAGGTACCTCTAAAGTTATCTTAATACCTCGATCTTTAACTAATCCTGAAGAGATTAGCAAAGGAAGATGGAAACTTAGTCTTGTTGCCAATTTAGTTACATTTAGTTCTGATAATCCTGCTGGCGTATCTGTTCCATTCAATAAAGAAATTTTCATTCAATCCATTGACATTCCATATCTTAGATCTGACTCGACTGCGATCGAACAAGCTATTTTTAAAGTTCGGTCTTCTGGCTTAGAAATTTATAGTATGCGCGATTTAGTCAGAACAGATTTTAGATAAATTTATTAGGAGCTTTTATGACTGCCGAAGTACCCACTAGTTCACAAAATATTCCTACAACTAAAGAAAGCGATTTTGCTTCCATGGTTGGTTACGAGGAACCTACGTTCGATCCCGCTTATTTTAATGACGACACTAATAGAGAAACAGGTCGAACTAAACGCGGCGTTGTTAATAGCCCTTTTTCTAAGCTTGGCTTAGTTGCTGTAATTGGTTCAATTGTATTCGGGGCTTTTGGATTTTTCTTTTATACTTTTATTACTCCTTTACAAAAAACTCCTAACCCCTCTGTTAAGTCTCCCGATACTGACTCTGCTCTAGCTTTGAATCCCGATCCCAAAGATGTAGAAATTTCTAAATTTAAGACCGATTTAGCTATGGGGACTCAAACTAATCAATCTCCTCTTCCTCTAGTTTCACCATCCAATATCGATCCGAATAAATTACCTCTCAATTCTCCAACTCCTACTTCGCCTTTACTCAATCCAACTGTTGCTTCAAAAAAATTATCTTCACCAATCTCCAATTTACCTCCTGTCCGTCAACTTCAACCAAGCCCCATAATCTCTAGTCCACCTACATCTTTTCAACCTAGACTTTATAATTCTCCCCTCCGTCCAATTCAACCTGCACCATTTTTTCTCAATTCTGCAACAACCGTAAAACCTTCAATACCATATAATTCAACTCAAGAATGGCAGCGATTAGCGACTATCGGTAGTTTTGGAAATATCGCCCCACCTTCAGACAAGCCTCTTGCTCCCGAAATATCTAAATCTGCTATTCCTACAAACCCTAATAATGTAAATAACCCTAATATTCAAAACTTTATAAACGAACGTACTCGTACAAATACACTTTCTAATTATATTGCCGAATCCGCCAGAACACCTTCTGTTAAGGCTATACCCCCAAATACTTTATTAATCGGTACTGTTGCCAGAGCTTCCCTCAGAACTCCCCTCATTTTCTCAACAGATGGTAGTCGTACTATAGGCTCTGCCCCTGGCTTAATACCTAAATTTATAGTTAATCTGGATGAACCTATCGTAGCTGCTGACGGAAAAATTTTGATCCCTGCTAATTCAGCTTTAATTGTTACGGCTCGTCCTTTAGATGCTAAATCTGGAT
>CAZLKI010000383.1:0-2592 GCA_964560035.1 uncultured Synechococcus sp. | reverse complement strand
CTAGAATCGATGCAATGTCAGATGATGAGATTGACACATCGGATATTCCGCCTCTCACCGATAAGTTTTTCTCAAAAGCAAAACTGCGAATGCCCTCTTCTTCATTATCGACTGTGGCTATTCGTATCGATCCTGAAACGTTATCTTGGTTCCAATCAAAAGGAGAAGAAGCTGAACAACATATGGTTGCTGCACTAAGAATTTATGCAGAAGCACAGAAAACGGCTGCAACTATGGATCAACCAGCCTAACAACCCCATAACTATGGAGTCTTTTTCGGTCATGTCTGTAGCCGCTGATAGACAAAGTTATGCCGAACCACTAAGTCCATTGAGAGAGATTATTTCAGTTTCAGATTGAACAAGCAAAAATAGTTGACTTCGTTGATAAGTTCGTAGAAATTATTGGCGATTCCTTTTAGGATGCGTTCCGCCGCAAAAGTTAAGAATTGAGAAGCAATCGCCCTCTAAAACACATCACATCATCTGAGAATATTTGTGGTTGGGTGAGATAGCGATCGCCTAATCACAAACTTGAGAAGATGATTGTTTGTGCGATCGCAAAGGTTAAGAATTGAGAAGCGATCGGGACATAACAAATCATTGGAGAGGACGGATATAATACTTTTGGCTTTGGTTTTAATTATGACTGTCCACTTAGATGATGCGTAGTCACAAGTAGTAATCGCGATTTTTTTAGTCTTCGCTGAAAGGGATGACCTGTAAAATAAATCCAAGTAAAACTGCCTCACCAGACAACTCCGTTGGGAGTTGACGAGTCTCTGGGGCTTGTCCTTGGCGATAAATTTCTACCTGTTGGTCTTGAGGATTAAACATCCATGCCAGTCTCACACCACTATCCATATACTCTTGCATCTTTTGCTGCAATGTTTTGAGGCTATCCGATCGAGACCGCAGTTCGATTACAAAATCTGGCGCGATCGACGGGAATTTTTGTCGTTGTTCAGCAGAGAGCGATTTCCACCTCGATAATTCGATCCAAGCAGCATCTGGAGATCGATCGCCGCCATTTGGCAGCTTAAACAACGTAGATGAGCTAAACACTCTCCCCAGTTGTGTTTGACGATTCCAAATCGCTAAATCTGTACCGAGTTCCATTTCATAGTTTCCACTATCTCCTCCGACTGGTGACATAACAATTAAGGCTCCTTGGGCATTGCGTTCGAGTGGAATGTCGGGATTGTTGATGCAGAGTTGATAAAATTGCTGATCGGTAAGTTGAACTTGGGTGAGGTCAAATACTAGTGGCAGTGTTAGGGAGGTCATTAGTGTATCTCCTAGTTGAGACATGATTAGAATATTGTGACACGCTGCTCTCAACCTTTACAGTATTCCTGCAAACTCATATAGTTGTCGGACGATCGCGAGAATTTTTTTGTCTTAGTTGAGGTCGATCTAACCGACAAGAATAACCATTTATTATCCAGAAAGTTTCCATGTAATACATAGTTATGCCGAAAGCGATCGCCCTTCAAAATTCATCAAATCATTTGAGGGTTTTTGTTATTGGGTGGGATTGCGATCACACCTTACAAACTTGAGAAGATGATTATTTTTGCGACCGCCCCTTAAAACATATCAAATCATTTGAGAGTATTTGTGGTTGGGTGAGATAGCGATCGCCTCTTACAAAATTAAGCAGATAATTAACAGAGGTGAAATCATTAAGAATTAAAGTCGAAATTTAAAGTTAGGTCAATTTATTAAATGTCTTGACTAAGGATACGGTTAAGCAGTAATTTATATTTATAAACATGACTTTACCGCAACTGCGATAGATTTATAAGTTAGGCATATCAATGGACATGGAACGCGCGCGTGTTGTCGCAGAAGACCTCGAATATCTGTTCGCCGAATGGAATCAAGACATAGATGATGCATCATTAAGGAGGAGTAGTCCAGTCCTACGCTCACTGCTCATTGAAGGACTCCTCAACCACGTAGCCCGTGAAGTTGACAAACCGTTGCAAGTCATGACGCCTGCTATTGGGCGACTGATGACGGACGCTGAGCTTGGTTAGTGCCAATTTTTTCAGGCGGGTGGAGCTCTTTACAAAGGGACTATTGTTCAGTCAATATCGATAATTCCTCGCGCGAAGACCGAAGCAGAAATAAAAGCCTCATACGAACGAAGTAAGGACTCCATTGGAAAGGACTATCCTGTCAAGCTCAACGTATTTTTAAAGCAAACTAGCTTGGTAGTTGACAGAGTTCTGATCAACCGAGAAGTAGTCATCAAGTATGTAGCCAATAAGTTGGGCGGTGCTCACTACGACAAGTCACGCGAAGACACTAAGGCTGGGGACAATATCTCGCTAGAGCAAAAGTACGAGCTGCTCGACAAAGTACGAAGTGACGTTAACGTCGCCTACAAAAATGCAATTTACTACGAGCTTCTTAGCATTGGTCAGCGTCTGGTCAATAGTCAGGATATCTGTCAATTGCGAAAGCACCTCACAAATGTTCTGTCCTTACCACCTAAGACACAATAAATCATTTGAGAATATTTGTGGTTGAGTGAGATAGCGATCGCCACTTACAAAAATGAGAAGATGACTGTTGATGCGATCGC
>CAZLKI010000382.1:0-2595 GCA_964560035.1 uncultured Synechococcus sp. | reverse complement strand
GTTCTCAAGCCTGTCCTAACTTTTATAGCAGTCCCCAAAAGGTAGCTCTTTCTTGTAGCCAACCACTTTTTCGCCATCCTTCGACAATTGTAAATGTAGTGTTTGACATTGCTCTTCACTGGGTAGGGCGATCGCTTTTTTGATGAGAAGAAGTTCTGAATTAGGGATGTAAAATATTTAAGTAGCAAATTAATATTACTAGATTTATGATCGAACTTTCTGTAACCTTAGAACAACTCATTACGACCGTAAAACAGTTACAACCTTGCGATCGGGCAAAAGTTGCTAAAGCTTTAATTGATGTAGAGCTAAAATCAGAACTGGCAGATTTAATTAGAGAACTTTATAATCAAAACCCTGTAGTTGAGGTCACAGACAGCGATATCATGCAAGAAATCAAGGCTATGCGCGATCGAACAAGAAACCAAAGATGAGATTAAAGGTAGTTATTGATACTAATATTTGGATTCGGATCTTACTCAAAGGGAGAGTTACATTACCAATACTAACAATATTTAATGAAGATAAATTTGAGCTTATCATCAGCCAAGAATTATTAAATGAATTTCATGAGGTTTAGAATCGCCCAAGATTACATAAATATATTGACTTGACCCAAGCTTTACGATTAGAGCAACAGCTAATAAATCGCTCAATATGGATTGAGACCAAAACAATTCCGCCTCATTGTCGTGACCCTAAAGATCTACCTGTATTAGCTACTGCTATTGACGGTAAAGCAAATCTTATCGTCTCTGGAGACAATGACTTACGGGCTGATGACGCTTTAAGAATTGCAATGGAGTTCTATTGTATTGAGTTGTTAGGAGTTAATTCTTTCCTAGAAAAATTTAGATGGAAAATTTAGATGAAAAATTTAGATAACTATCTATGGTAACCCCCAAAAGGTAGCTCTTTCTTGCAGCCAGCCAGTTTGTCGCCATCCTTCTACAATTGTAAACACCCTTGAACGTAGGGTCTGATATTGCTCTCCACGGGGCAGGGCGATCGCCAGACTATGAAATGCTAATTTACTCCCAACTTGCTCGAATTCGGGATTTTGTTTTAACCAGTCAAACAGAGCGATCGCATCCCCAGCAAAGCCTTTAATTTTCCCCAGTTTTAATGCTTCTAAGCCCGCTCGGTACGAATCCGCTCCAATTAATGCAGCTTTAGGAAAAGATCCTTGAAGGACAGAAATAGTTTCAGAACCTTTAAGCACGCCGATTAAATCTTCTTGACGGCTAAATTCTCCAACCTTAGAACCTTTACGCGCAATTAGAATCGTCCCATCAACATAATAGGGAAGACTAAATTCCATCAGCCGCGATCTGTTTTTAGTTAGGGTAACTTGTGCCACTAATAAATCTACCCGATCTGACCATAGAGCAGGAAAGCGATCGGAATTCATTACTGGCAAGAGCTCTAACTGGTTGGGACTGCCTAAAAGTTCCCTAGCAAGTTGCTGACTTATATCAACTTCAAAACCCTTAAGATTTCCAGACCGATCCAGAAACCCCAAGGGTGGGAGATTATTTTTTACGCCAATAATTAAGCGACCGCGTTTTTCAATAGTTTCCAGTCCTGATGCTAAAGTCTGAGCGATCGAAAGTTCCCAGATTAATAAAGCTAAGGCTGTAATCGAAACAAGCGATCGCATAACATTATTGATTAGGTTAATTGATTGATTAAGTCATTTAGCTGCTTGAGCTAGTTCAACAATTTGGGTAAATGCCGTTGGATCTAAAATAGCAATCTGAGACAACATCTTACGATTGATTTCAATATTTGCTTTTCTCAGTTGACCTGCTAATTGGCTGTAATTAGTCCCACGCATTCTAGCGGCAGCATTGATCCGAGCAATCCAGAGGCGGCGGAAGTCACGTTTTTTCTTGCGTCTATCTCTATAGGCATTACGTAATGCTTTCATCACCTGCTGATTGGCAGTACGGAATAGCTTGGAGTGCGATCCCCGAAAACCTTTAGCCAACTTTAGAATTTTATTGCGGCGTTTTCTGGCAACGTTACCGCGTTTTACCCTAGTCATACGATTTAATAGTTAGTTATTTTTGAAATTTAGCCTTGAAATTTAGCCTTGAAATTTAGTAAGAGCTTTAAGCGTAGGGTAGCATCCCACGAACTCTGTCCACATCAGTGACATCTACTGTAGCTATTTGCGATAGCTTGTTCTTACGAGCAGTGGATTTATGCTCTAAAAGGTGATTTTTGCTGGCATGACGACGCATGAACTTACCAGTACCTGATACTCGGAAGCGTTTTGCAGCAGCTTTGCGTGTTTTTAGTTTAGGCAAGATTTTGACCTTAAAAAATGAGCTTTACAAAATTAACATGATTTTAAGGTGGATTGCAAATTAAATTTTAAATCTCTTAAATTAAAATCAGTTTAGGGAACTTCTCTCAAAATTATTGTAATTTCAGGATTTGTTCTAAGGATAGTCCCGTGAATTGGGCAATTAAATCTATGGAAATGTCAGAACGCAGCATATTTAGGGCTATTTGGGTTCTCTCTTCAGCTTTACCTTCAGCTTTACCTTCAGCTTTACCTTCAGCTTTACCTTCAGCTTTACCTTCAGC
>CAZLKI010000381.1:0-2600 GCA_964560035.1 uncultured Synechococcus sp. | reverse complement strand
CAATAAATATGAATTAATGACGGGGCTGACTGATGTTATAGGGAAAACAGCTAGAGAACTCCTACCGACCTTAGAGGATTTTTGGTTTGAAACTTACAGTTTAGTAACCCAAACTGGTAAATCGGTAAGGTTTGAGAATCACGTTCCCGACCTGCATCGGTGGTTTGATGTTAATGCTTTTCCCATTGAGTCGCCTCACGATCGCGCTAATAACTCTAGATTTGGGATTTTATTTACGGATATCAGCGATCGCAAACACCAAGAACTCAACAATAAATTTCTGGATGAAGTTCAAAAAGACCTAGCAATCTTGTCAGATCCCACCGAAATTATGAGCGTGGTTGGCGAAAAGATCCGTTGCTTCTTTGGCTTTTCCATTCTGTCTTTTGTCGATATTAATACCGCTACCAATGAAGCAAGAGTTGTATACAACAATCGTGATGCCGATATTTTTGACGCAGTCTCTACTCACAGGCTTCATGACTACTTTAGTGAAACTCACTTAAGCAAACTCAAAGCAGGGCAAACTATAACTATTAAGGATGTGACCACCGATCCAGAGATCAAAGACGGTGGTGCTGCCTATAAGATTTATCAAGTTCGTTCTGCCATCCATTCACCCCATTTAAGCGACGGTCAGTGGAAGTTTATGCTGGGAGGTCACCGCCGCGAATCATCTAACTGGCGTGCGGACGAAGTAGAACTTATTGATGAATTAACGGCAAGGCTTTATCTACGCATTAGTCGCACCCGTGCCGAACTAGCCTTAGCTGAAAGTGAAGCTCGTTTTAGAAATATGGCGGATACTGCTCCAGTTTTAATCTGGATGTCTGGAACTGATAAACTCTGCAATTACTTTAATCAGCCTTGGTTAGATTATGCGGGACGAACGCTAGAGCAAGAAATGGGTAATGGTTGGGCAGAAGGAGTCTATGCCGATGATTTTCAATTTTGCCTAGACACTTACTTCACCGCCTTTGATGCCAGAGAATCGTTCCAAATGGAATATCGGTTCAGACGCTTTGATGGACAGTACCGTTGGTTTTTGGATACAGCTCACCCCCGTTTTACCCCAGAAGGAGAATTCTTAGGCTACATTGGTTCCTGTTTTGATATTGAAGATCGTAAGCAGCAGGAACTAAATAATAATTTCTTAGCTGAGATTCAAAACGATCTTGCTTTAATTGGAGACATCAATCAAATGATGGACGTGGTTGGTGAGAAGATTCGCAATTGGTTTGGATTTTCAGTTCTAGCTTTTATTGATATAGATACTACTGGTGAGCAAGTCCAAACTTTTTATTCAAGCGCTGATCCTGATATTCCTAGGTTATTTGCGACCGATGCTGTTTCTGCCTATTTTAGCCCAACCCATTCGCGGCGGCTGCAATCTGGACAAGCTGTTGCCATTAATGATGTAAATAATGATCCAGAAATTAAAGCCAATGGTGTGGCATATCAAATCTATCAAGCTCGTTCTTTAGTTAGTGTTCCTTACTTGAGTGATGGAAGGTGGAAATTTTTATTGGCAGGTAGTCGCCGTCATCCTTCTAACTGGCAACAAGAAGAGATAGAGCTAATGGGTGAACTAATTCCACGCGTTTACCTAGAGATTGAGCGATCGCGATCTGAAGCTGCCTTAGAACAAAGTGAAGAGCGCTACCGCAATTTAATCGAACTTATTCCCCAGTTGATTTGGAAATCTGATGACGAAGGAAAAGTGATCGATGTGAATCAAAGGTTCCTAGACTACACTGGCATAGCCACAATTGAAGCAGTGAAGAATTTAGGCTTGCAATCCCTTGTTCATCCCGATGATTATAAGTTTCTGCACGATGCTTGGAAACACAGTCAAAGTTTAGGTATTCCCTTAAAGGCAGAAGGTCGAATTAGGCAGCATGATGGCGTTTATCGTTGGCACCTACATCAAGCAATTCCCCGCAAAAATGAAAATGGCGAAGCGATCAGATGGATTATCGCTTGTACGGATATTGAAGAACAGAAACAATTGGAAAAGGACTATACGAGTTTGCTGCAAAAAGTTCAAGAGCGTAATCAAGAGTTAGATCAGTTTACCCATATTGTTTCCCACGATCTCAAAGCTCCTCTAAGGGGGATTTCCAACCTGTCCCAATGGCTAGAAGACGACCTCGAAGACTCAATACCGCCCGAAAACAAACAACAACTGCAACTAATGCGATCGCGAGTGTTTCGGATGGAAGGGCTAATTAATGGACTCCTTAGCTATGCTCGGATTGGTCGAGAAGTAATTTCCACAGATCTAGTATCCATGCAAGACTTATTAGCCGAAATCTTAGACTCTCTCGATCCGCCGCCCACCTTTAGGATTGAAATCGCTTCGGATTTACCTACTTTTACCACCAAGCGTATTCTCTTAAACCAAGTCTTATCCAACCTCATTGGCAACGCGATCAAGCACCACGATCGCCCTGATGGTAAGATTGCAGTCTCAGTACAGGAATATACGGAATCTCCAGAATTTTATGAATTTGTTGTAACCGATGATGGTAGAGGCATCGATCCTAACCAACAAAAGCGCATCTTTGATATTTTTCAAACCTTAAATCGGGATAATAGCG
>CAZLKI010000380.1:0-2601 GCA_964560035.1 uncultured Synechococcus sp. | reverse complement strand
AGAAGCCGATGCCAACCTGCAAGTAGTAAAAGATTTTAGCGATCGCCTGACTGCCAAGGCAATGGGTGCCGATGTAATCGCTGGAGTACGTCCCGACCAGCAGTTTATTAAAATTGTCTACGATGAGTTAGTTGAGGTTATGGGTAGCGATAATTCGCCCTTAGCAGAAGCCGAAACTGCCCCAACCGTAATTTTAATGGCAGGATTGCAAGGTACGGGCAAAACTACCGCCACGGCAAAACTAGCTTTACATTTACGCAAACTTCAACGCAGCACTTTACTAGTTGCCACCGATATTTATCGACCTGCGGCGATCGACCAATTAGTCACTCTGGGTAATCAAATCGATGTGCCTGTATTTCAGCTAGGTACGGATACAAATCCTGTCGAAATTGCCCGCCAAGGTTTAGCCTATGCCCGCGAGCAAGGGATTAATACAGTAATTGTGGATACGGCGGGACGCTTACAAATTGATGAATCGATGATGGCGGAGTTGGTGCAAATTAAACAGGCGATCGCTCCCGATGAGATTTTATTAGTAGTAGATGCGATGACGGGGCAAGAGGCCGCCAACCTCACTCGGACTTTTCACGATCAAATCGGGATCACTGGAGCAATTTTAACTAAGCTGGATGGCGATACTAGGGGCGGGGCAGCTTTATCGGTCAGGGCAATTTCTGGGCAACCCATTAAATTCATCGGTGTGGGCGAAAAAGTCGAGGCATTGCAACCCTTTTATCCCGAGCGCATGGCTTCGCGGATTTTAGGAATGGGGGATGTGTTAACTCTGGTCGAAAAGGCGCAGGAAGAGATTAATATTGCCGATGCCGAAAAACTACAAGAAAAGATTCTCTCTGCAAAGTTTGATTTTGATGACTTCCTCAAAAATACCCGCATGATGAAAAGTATGGGCTCTTTTGGGGGACTGTTGAAAATGCTACCGGGCATGAAAATTAACGATGCTCAAATCAAAGAAGCAGAGAATCAACTAAAACGCTGCGAAGCTATGATTACTTCTATGACCAAGCAAGAACGTCAAGACCCAGACTTACTCGGTAAAAGCCCCAGTCGTAAACAACGCATTGCCAAGGGCGCGGGCTATCAGCTTCAGGATGTAACTAAATTGGTTTCAGATTTTCAAAGAATGCGGACGATGATGCAACAGATGGGTAAAGGTAAAATGCCTGGAATGCCCGGCGGTGGGTTCCCTGAGATGATGGGTGGAATGCCCCCTGGTGGTCAAGCAAATTATGGCAAAAAGAAAAAGAAGAAAAAAGGCTTTGGCGATCTTTAACATCTAGCACCTCTAGTACCTCTAGTACCTCTAGTACCTCCAGCTAAATCATTCAAACCAAATCATTCTTATATGCTCGATCGCTTTAACGAAACCCTACAACAATCTAGTTCTCAGTTAGCCGCACTAATTCAAAAATTCGATCGCGCAAAAGTTTTAGTAGTCGGAGATTTAACCCTTGATGAGTTTCTAACAGGGCAGGTAGAACGGATTTCCCGTGAGGCTCCAGTATTAATTATTCGTCATGAAGGGACTAAACAAGTTCCGGGGGGTGGAGCAAATGCCATTTATAATCTGGCTAAACTAGGAGCAAAAGTAATTGCAGTTGGTGTTATCGGTAATGACGATCGGGGTATAGCCTTAAAAACTATTTTTACTGAGGCGGGAATTGATATTTCAGGTATATTGATCGATCTCGATCGCCCTACAGTCACAAAAACTCGAATATCTGGTCACGCTCGTCAGTCGGTAACGCAGCAAATTGTTAGGATCGATCGCAAATCTGATGCGCCTATTAGTGAGAGTCTCCAAAAACAGTTGGTAGAATTTATCGAGGCAAATATTAGTCAAGTGGATGCGATCGTCTGTTCTGACTATGGCGAAGGAGTGATGACCCAAATGGTAATTGCTGCGGCTCTAAAGCACGATCTTGTAGTAGTCGATGCCCAAAAAGATTTAGGTCGCTATCAGGGAGCAACTATATTCACGCCTAATTTACCCGAAGCCGAACTGGCAGTGGGCTATGGCATAAATCTAAATAATCTTCAAACTGCATCTCAAGACCTCTTAAATCTTACCAATGCCAAACAAATACTGATCACTAGGGGTGAAGATGGTATGAGTTTATTTGGTAATGGTACTAAAGAACATATTCCCGCTTTTAACCGCACCCAAGTTTTTGATGTGACTGGGGCAGGCGATACGGTTGTGGCAGCACTCACTTCAGCATTAGCAAATGGTAGCTCTATGTGGGAGGCGGCAGTACTAGGTAATTTGGCTGCAAGTATTGTGGTTAGACAGTTTGGCACGAGTACGACTAATTCCACTGAAATGTTAGAAGCTCTAGAAAATCTTTTGAATAGTCAAGAAAATTAATTTTTTAAGATCGAATCTGAACTACTAATATTTAACTAATATTTATAAAAACATTCTCTAAAGATGTTGTTCCCTCATGTGATTATGAAGAAAAATTGTCTTTCAGGAAAATCTTTTCTTAAAGTTAAATAGATTAGCTAAATATCGTCTACGATCTCTACTCCGCAATGACAAAACACCATCATTTTCTGACTCCCGACCAGCTCACAATC
>CAZLKI010000379.1:0-2605 GCA_964560035.1 uncultured Synechococcus sp. | reverse complement strand
AATCGCAGTAGACTTTATCACTTTTTTTCAGCATTTTTAGAGCCAGATTAAGTTCTACAGATCGAAATTCCACAGATTGAAATCATAGATTGAAATCATAGAGGTGAAAGCAGAGGGTAACTAATTTGTTCTGAGACTATGCCTAAATCTGGATCTACCCACACTAGAGATACTTCTTCAACCTTATGATTTCCCATATAATCGTTTGGGTTATTTTGGAGGGTGACTAAAGTGAAGTTATGAAGGCTGAAATTACGATCGCCAGAATTATTAGATTCGATGATTCTGGGCACAGCAGCAGCATTCACATAAACTATATCGGATCGATCTTTAACAACCGCAGTTCGGTGGCGATCGCCATACATTTTTAGCCGATGGTGCATATGTCCAAAAGCGACTAGCGCGATATTTTTACCCAGACTTTGAGTTTTAGAAATTACATCAGCCAGATCTGGATCGCCATAGTCCCCGCCTTCTAACTGCCAATCAATTCCACAAATATCCCACGGACGATCGCCTAAACCACTGGCACCATTGTGTCCTAAAAAAATCACTGTATTATGAGTGCATTTATTTACAGATTCCATAATTAAGGCGGTAGATTCATCAAAACTTCGGACTCCGTAGCGATCGCCATAGAAATCTGAGTTTTTCCATTTTTGTCCGCCCCAACTAAACGGACGCGACCCCACCACGCTCAAACCGAGATCGGCAAAATCTAAATAGCTAAACCCCACGTGGGCATGACCCAATAAATCTAATTGCTTTTTAACTCCATCTTCTCGATCCGAATTCTTTTTACGGCGCACGGCATACCACGCATCATGATTTCCTAAAACCACTGCCTTGGGAAGTTCTAAAGAGGCGATCGCGCGCACTATTTCGATAGATTCATTACCAATATCTCCTACAAATAAGACCAAATCTACATTTAAATGCTCCAGAGCCTGACGATCTGCTTCTCCCCATAGATCGTGAACATCTCCGACGATCGCAATTTTGATTCGAGCTTTAACCATAATTAGACTTAACTATATCAACCATCCTAAAATTGCTAGAGAAATGGGCAACCGAGCAGTTCAGTATGTTACCGAACATTACAGATGGGATCGAATAGCTTGTAATTTAGAAAAAATGTACACCTATATTCTCTCACTTTAGGATTTTATATAGCAATTCAGAGGTATTCAATCTCAATATTGGGTGAAATGATAACCTCATCAATTAGCTGGGCAATTAATTCATCCAAGACTGAGATCGGTCAATCATGAGTCAATATTGTTAACACTATTAAAATTAGATATTAATTTTTCCACACTTCCACGCTCGTAAAGTTCAATTTGGCGGTGATAGGAGAATCGAGTTTTTATGGAAGGATCGGTCAAGAGGGATGTCAATTTAGCTAAGGGAACTGCATAAATATTCTCTAGATCTTGGAGTGAAAGCCACTGGGCACCAATGAGATTTAAGATTTCTCGATCGCCCGCAGTTTGAATTTGCCCTAAAAGCTTTTCTAAAAGTAGCCAGCAAGCGATCGCATCAGATTCAGCCCGATGAGATTTTCCTACTTTAAAGCCAAAATGTTTGACTAGATTGGGGAGCGATCGCGATGGTAAATGTGACAGTAAAAGTCTGGATAGCTCTACCGTACAGAGTCGAGCATGGGTATTAAAGGCAACTCCCAAGCGGCGATATTCAGCCTGTAGAAACCCATAGTCAAATTTAAAATTGTGAGCGGTGAGAAAGCCAGTTTGAAGAATCGGCAAGTAATTAGGTAATATTTGTGCGCTACTACCCACGTTATCCACCATCGCTTGAGAGATGCCTGTAAATTTGACTATTTCTTGGGGAATTTGAATTTGCGGATCGATTAGATTGGTGGATATATTTAGAATGCCGTCCTTAAGCGTGGCTTGTAGTACAGAAATTTCAATAATGCGATCGCTATTTCCCCGACCGCCGGTTGTCTCTAGATCGACTACAGTAAACATTTCTGGACTAATCTGGCGATAGTAAGCGAGAATCTGTTCGGAGGTCATGTTATAGGATTTCATCGATTTATTTTAGTAAAGTTACCTGATATCACTCGGCAATCAACTTAATAATCACATCTAGATTTACTTAGGATTTTATCGTAAAGATTTGTGTGATTTTAATACATTCCATCCCACTAATATATTAGTCAAACATGATTTCATACATTAGCGTGTCAAATTAAAATGCGATCGCATTTGTGAAGCCGCGATGAAAGGTAAATATAAACTGGATAAAACAACCAGTTAATTTGCTGCTACAGCCCAGAATCTCGCATTTTTAGGACGAAATAATTTAATCTGAGTTTGCTTAATTTAATCAATAACTAATTTTGACGGCATCTTACAGAATTAGTTAAAATTAATTAAATTAATCAAACGATTAAGAAATTATTTCTCATTCCATCTCCAACTGAAGTTAATCTAGCTTACGAATCAAGCCTTTGAATGCTTATATAGACTAATTAAAAGCCTCTGCTTAACCAAACAATAGGTAATCCAAATGAAACCCGATAATCAACAAAATATGCAGCCGATCCCACCATTTAATGAGAAAAATGCTGAGACTCCAG
>CAZLKI010000378.1:0-2606 GCA_964560035.1 uncultured Synechococcus sp. | reverse complement strand
TATTTTGGTTGAAAGCAGAAGTTAATTTCTGCCGCTCAACTTTACCGTTATGCGAAGCTCGAAGTTCGATGAGAGAGAGTTTCAGCAAAAGTTAAGCAGATGAAAATCGCTGACTTCGTTGATAAGTTCGCCGAGATTATTTGCGATTCCTTTCAGAATGCGTTCCGCCGCAAAAGTTAATAATTGAGAAGTGATCATCGCATAGGTGGAATTCGAGGTGGAGAGTTAGTGCGATTGATTAGGGCTACAAGTATTTATACTTAATTTGATTGCTATGATTTATTCAAATCGTGGGTGAGTTAAGTCATAAACTACCACAACATTCTCTATCAGTGCAGTTCTAAGCAGTAAAGATTATGATTCCCTAAAAGCTCTTGAATCGCTTCTTGACCAGAACGAATGAGGGTTTCAACTTGATCATTAGGCGCGTTCCCACATCTTAACCATACGACTTTGGGTGGGGAGTCATATAGCCGATTTTTTTCCGCAAAATCTACATCTTGAGTAACTATACAGAAATCGTTTAATTTGGCGAAATACCAGATTGCTGTATCAGATATTTCTGCTAGCTCGTGAAACTGGACATGGCTAGTATTAGGGAAAATGTCAGCTAAGCGAGTAACTAATTTTCGGCTCAGGTTTTGATCGAATAGTAGTTTCAAGCGGCACTCGCCGAAGCAAATAAACGATGTTCGCGATCGGATGCAAACTCCAGACAAGCTCTAATATCTGTCGTTGTCAACTCTGGAAAGTCATCTATAATCTCATCGATAGACATTCCAGCAGCTAGCCACCCAAGAACATCGTAAACTGTAATCCGCATCCGACGAATGCAGGGCTTGCCCCTACGCTTATCAGGTTCAATAGTAATGATGTCGCGATAGCTCATAATACAAATTCTAAGTTTGCTTACATTCATATCTAAGTTTAAAGCAGTCTAACATTGCGCTGCAAACGACGGAACCAAGATCGCACCTGTGAAATCTGATAGTGCTGGGGCGATCGTTAAATACTTTGGACAAAATCAAGCGGTAATATACGTTTATTGATAAATTTAAACCGAGTTTGCTACATAAATATAAGTTATGCTAGCCTGAACAAGGTCAATCTATGCTATGGCAATCATAAGGCTATGACGGTCATATTTGAGCTTCTATTGCCAAAAAGACCTCTCTCCCATCAAGCAAAAATTAGCGAAAACAAGCAAGCGTGGAAAGACTACATCTATGGCAGAGCTTTTGCAGTTTGGAAGCAAAACCCTATTTCTACAGGCGCACTTAGATTTACGGTTGTATATCTTTGCGAAAGCGATCCGTGTGACATCAATAATATAATCAAGCCTATACAGGATGCTTTGAATTCACTTATTTATGCTGACGATGGGCTCATTCGGGATATTACTGGTCACATGCGACTTCTTTCAGATCCAATCGATATTGTGGGATTACCTGCACAGCTAGCTGAAGCAGTTATTATGGGATCTGAATGTGTCTACATCAGAGTTACTGAATCATTTGAACTCAATACTGAGGTAAGATTATGAATCAATCTATGCAACATGAGTCGGCTGTTCACTCAACCGCTAGTGAACTAGAAAAGAAGGGATACTCAGTCATTATTGAACCTGATCCATCAATAATCCCGTTTGAGTTGAATCAATACTGCCCTGATATTTTGGCAACTCGAGGTAACGAGAACCTTATTATTGAGATCAAAACAAGAGGATCTTATCGCTCTATTGAAAGATATAAGGAGATTGCTGAAATTGTTGGCAATCACGAAAACTGGCGTTTTATGCTTTCAACAATTGATGAATCAGAGTCTATACAAGTTCAGGCAGATCCAAAATCTCTCAACAGAATGCTCACTAAGCTTGATATACTTCTTTCTGGAGAGAATTATGACCTAGCTTTGCCATCCCTTTGGTCGGTATATATCTCGGCAATGCGAATTGTAGGGGAGAGGGCGGGAGTTCCAGTAGATGTCACTTCTGATCACAGTTTCCTTAATTACATGTACTCACTTGGCGAAATTTCGAGCGATGAGTATGAATTAGCACAACAGTTTCTAAAGCTCCGAAATAAAGCTGCTCATAGCCTTGAAGTTAATATCTCAAGAGAAACGATGTTTGAGATGTATAGACATACAAAGGATATGGTTCTTGAGTGGGGACTTATTATTCAGTAGCCAAACCATCAAATCTACCCTAACTCGTCATAGCATCGAACAGATAAAAGTCGCTGGTGCTGAGTTTAAAGTTATCTAACGCTGCCTTATACCGTTATGCGGAACCGATCGCTCCCTTTAAGCTATCTATTTTCAGCAGAGATTAAGCAAACAAAAATAGTTGACTTCGTTTAGTTCAGAGAGGTTATTAGCATATAATTTCAGAAACAAAGCTCATATTTTGTTCACCAATTTTCGGGAGGTCAAGATGTTAACCAGCGTCGAGGGCATTTATCGTGATGGTCGAGTAGAACTCAAAGAAAGTCCTACGGATGTGCCTGAAGGAACTTGGGTAATTGTCACCTTTGTGAAATCAAGTGATATTGATCTAAAGGCTCAAGGCATTGCCAGAGAGCAAGCTGAGGTTTTACGCACAAGTT
>CAZLKI010000377.1:0-2610 GCA_964560035.1 uncultured Synechococcus sp. | reverse complement strand
TCTGGGAAGACAAACATGATAGTTGTATCATTCCATCCCATCCTGAAAAATCATTACCATTTTACTATGGGTTGTATTTGAAGTTAGAATAAAAATCCCAATTAAGTGATGAAACTTACGACTCCAGTTGCTTTTATAGTTTTTAATCGTCCCGATCTAACTGCTAGAGTTTTGGATGCAATTCGTCAAGCCCAACCCCATCAACTTCTAATCATTGCCGATGGTGCTAGATCCGACCGAATAGGAGAAGCCGAAAAGTGTCAGCAAGTTCGAGAAATTTGCGATCGCATTGATTGGGAATGCGAAGTTAAAAGGAACTATTCTGATATTAATCTGGGATGTAAAAAGAGAATATCTAGTGGTTTGGATTGGGTGTTTACTGAAGTAGAAGAAGCAATTATTTTGGAAGACGACTGCTTACCTCATCCGACTTTCTTCCCTTTCTGTCAAGAACTATTGGAAAAATATAGAGGCGATCGTCGAGTAATGTCTATTTCTGGCGATAACTATCTATGCGGATTAAATCGCACGAACTATAGCTACTACTTTTCCATTTATAGCGACATTTGGGGTTGGGCAACTTGGCGGCGGGCTTGGGAGTACAACGATATAACGATGAAGCTACTGCCTGAAATTCAATCGGGGGAATGGTTGGAGGATATTTTGGGAAGCGATCGTAGATTTAAAGAGATGTGGGATCATAACTTCAGAAATAGTTACGAAGGTGCGATCGACACGTGGGACTATCAATGGGTATTTGCTTGTTTTATCCAAAGTGGACTAACTATAATCCCCAATGTGAATCTAATTTCTAACATTGGCTTTGACGAAAATGCTACCCATACTAAGTCTTCCACCCATTTAGCAAATATGCAAACCGAAGCTTTAACATTTCCGTTATGGCATCCACAATTTATAATTAATGACAATAAATCTGATGCTCTCAATCAAAAATACCTTTACCGTCCCCAAAGCTTGATTCCCCAAAGCTTGATTCGTAGACTTACAAGAAAAATTTCAAGTAAAATTTTAAAGTTATGCAAATCAGTAAGTTGATATCAGCCCATCAGGGCTATTGAGAATTACGCCAACATTGTCTTATCAGAGCAAACTCATCTAGGATCTGACAAATATTTTGGACATAATTAATTGCAGTCCATTCACGCGCTCTTAATAATCCCCGATCTATAAACCCTTGCCGTAGTTCCAAATTTGACCATAATGACTCGATCGCGATCGCCAGATCTTCAGGTTGTTTGGGATCGAATAGTAAAGCTGCATTACCAAGTTGTTCTTCGGCACCTGCAACTTTAGAGGCAATAACTGGACAGCCTAGAGCAAATGCTTCTAAGGGCGGGAGATTATCGGGTCCAAAAAAAGTCGGAAATACCAAAGCAAAGGCATGGCGATAAAGCCAGATTAATTGCTCTTGGCTGACAAATCCTAGAAAATAGACTTGCTCCAGTTTTAAATCTGTAACTACTTGTTCGATATATTTCTGATTACCCTTGTCTGCCCCAACGAACATCACGGGGAAATTTAAGTTATGGCGATCGCGCAGAATTTGCACAGCCAACAATAGTCCTATATGATTTTTATGCGCCCAAAATTGAGCAGGATAGAATAGAAAATTCTCGATACTGAAACCATCTGGGATTGTAAAGGGAGGATTTTTTGTTCCCTCAGCTTTGTCAACATCAAGATCGATATTTAAGGCAAAAGTAGGAATAGCAAAGGGTACAACTTTAATGTTATCGGGAGGAACCTGATAAAAATACTCTACTTCCTTTTTCCCGACTTCGGTTCCAGTAATAATTACCGAAGCCGATCGCAACATTTTGGCATAATTACTTTCTCTCACATCCCACATACCATTGTGACTAACCTCTGGGAACCAAGGCTGGAGACGATGCTGCAAATCCCAGATCGAATAGATATAAGGAACATCAACAAATATAAAGTCTGGGTTGACAAACCATAAAATATCGATACTATGGGATTGGATTAATCTTTCCAATTTGCTCGTTCTCCGCCTGATTTTGTAAAAGAATCGCTTCTCTAATTTTTCCCAAAAGTCCAAACGATATGAAATCATTGGAATAGTTGAGGATTTAAGCTCTCCTTTTATATCTTCGGCAAAATCCCCTAAAAGCAGAAAGTGATGACTTGTTAGCGGACTAATAATCTTCAATGCCTCAAAAATATCTGATTGAAATCTATAAGCACCTCCCTCGTTGGGATTTACATTCTTTAGAAAGACTCCAACTCTCATAATACCTTAGCCACGCAGTACACGCCCCAAGTATCAATTCCTGCGGGGCGATCGCTCAGCCATTCTCCTAACTTAATAATTTCCATACCAGCCTGCTTTAGTAATAACTCAATTTCAGGCATGAATAGATAGCGCATTTGATGAGATTCTTTAAGCTCTCGCACATTTCCGTTGCTTTTGTCTGTAATTAAAATTTGGTAGTTAACTTCGACTAAGTTTTGCTGGGGATACATTACGGGTTCGGCAATGCGGATAATTTTAACTCGATCGTTTTCCAGACGTTTAACCCTGATACTAGGGCGATCGCTCAATACAGCAGTACCATACCAAAAATCAAA
>CAZLKI010000376.1:0-2616 GCA_964560035.1 uncultured Synechococcus sp. | reverse complement strand
AAAACAATGACTTTTGTTGCCGTCTAAGATTTTATGTACCCAATCAAGGTAGAGTAAAGCAATAATTGGTATCTTCTAAAATAACCAAGCAATAACCAAGCGTGTGGATCTGAACCAAATATTTGATAACTCCCAACCCGTAATCGGGGTCGTACATCTTCTGCCTTTACCCACTTCGCCCCGTTGGGGAGGTAGCCTCAAACAGATACTCGATCGCGCCGAGCAAGAGGCAACTGCTTTAGCATCAGGGGGAGTCCAAGGAATTATTATAGAAAATTTTTTTGATGCTCCCTTTACCAGTGGGCGGGTCGATTCGGCTGTGGTTAGTGCCATGACTCTGGTGGTCGAGAGGGTAATGCAAATGGTAGATTTGCCCGTTGGCATAAATGTTTTACGTAATGATGCTTTATCCGCAATGGCGATCGCTGCCTGTGTTGGAGCCAAGTTTATCCGAGTCAATGTCCTGACTGGGGTTATGGCAACCGATCAAGGTATTATCGAAGGCAACGCCTATGAGCTTCTACGTTATCGGCGCGAATTGGGTTGTGATGTCAAAATTTTCGCCGATGTTTTAGTCAAGCACGCCCATCCAATTTCAGTTCCCAACTTAACTTTAGCCATCCATGACGCTATTTATCGAGGTTTAGCTGACGGAATTATTTTATCTGGATTTGCCACTGGAGATGCTCCGACGCATCAGGATTTACAAGAAGCGGCGATCGCCTGTCGGGATGTGCCATTTTTAATCGGTTCGGGAGCAACTGCCCAAAATATAGCTCAATTACTTAAATATGCCAACGGTGTGATTGTTTCTAGCTCGCTCAAGCGCAACGGACAAATACATCACCCGATCGACCCCAATCGTGTCAGCCAATTTATGGAAGCTACTCACTTATTAAAACCCGACTTAAAACCCGATATTTCACCTAATATTTCTAAAGTGATTAGAGAACTACGTCCAAAATAATCGCATAGATTTAATTTCTTAATTTACTTTTTAGTCAATCTTCAGCCGATTTTAAGACTGATAAGTTTTAATTTAAAAATTAATTCAAACTATCTGGCTCAAAACCTATAACATCGTCGTCTTAATTTTATACAGATAAATCTACCAATCAATACATGTGAAATTAAACCTCGCGATCGAATAATTAGCCTAAGTCGTTAACTCAAATCTGAGTGACTAAAAATTGATTAAGTAAGTGTAAATACTCATAGATAAATGACGGAAACTACTATGAAATCTAATGTTAAGTTTCCTAATAAATCTGTAATAATAATTAATATAAAAATGTCGATATTTACAAATAGTTAGTTATTATATTTCATTACCTTAGTGCAATTAATAATCGAACTGTTAGACCGTACAAAACTAAACAAAGTTTTAAGAAGTTCTCAATTCTTTAATCTGCTGGATCTAAATAAAGAGTTCAGTAAGGAGTTAACACAATGCCCAAACAAAAGCTGACACAAACAACCAAGTCACCCGCTAAGACCAAACAGGTAAGTTTATCTGCCGACATGGTGCGTACTTACCTACATGAGATCGGAAAGATTCCTTTATTAACCAATGAGGAAGAAATCATATATGGCAAACAGGTTCAGCATTTAATGGGATTTATTAATACCCAAGAAACCCTATCTAATCGATTCGATCGCTTGCCAACCGAGCAAGAATGGGCAGATGCTGTAGGAGTCGAACCAACTGCGTTAAATGACGCTCTCAAGCAGGGTACGAGGGCAAAGCGTAAGATGATTGAGGCTAATTTGAGATTAGTAGTCTCTGTTGCTAAGAAGTATCAAAAGCGTAACTTAGAACTACTAGATTTAGTTCAAGAGGGAACTTTAGGCTTAGAACGGGCGGTAGATAAATTCGACCCCACTAAAGGATTTAAGTTTTCAACTTACGCTTATTGGTGGATCAGACAAGCAATTACCCGCGCGATCGCCCAACAAGCACGAACAATCCGTCTGCCAGTTCATATTACCGAAAAGCTTAATAAAATCAAAAAGGCACAGCGTCAATTAGCGCAAGATCTAGGTAGAGTGGCGACGGCGGCTGAAGTTGCTGAAGCTCTGGAAATTAAAACCGAACAAGTCCGAGAATGTCTGTCTTTGGCACGTCAGCCCATATCTTTAGATTTGCGCATTGGCGATAACCAAGATACAGAGCTTGCCGATCTGCTTGAAGATCAAGGACATTCTCCAGAGACCTACGCTCTAAACGAATCGTTACGCGATGGCGTACAGTCACTGCTATCAGAGCTTACTCCAAAGCAAAGACAGGTGATGGTATTGCGATATGGCTTGGAAGATGGACAAGAACTATCTCTGGCTAGTATTAGTAAACGGATGGACTTAAGCCGCGAACAAGTACGTCAATTAGAGCGACAAGCTATGGATGCCCTGCGTAAGCGTCGTCAAAGAGTTCAAGAATATATCATTGCCAGTTAAAGGTTAGTTGAGGGTTGCAAATTAATAATGTGAGTAGGAGGTAGCAATACCTCTTTTTTATTAATTTTTTTATTGGTTTTTTACAGGAATTAGTATTTAAAGGCTTATTTGACACAGTGCGATCGCAGCTTATTTTTGACACTAAATTTCACCTATAACAAT
>CAZLKI010000375.1:0-2649 GCA_964560035.1 uncultured Synechococcus sp. | reverse complement strand
CTTAGGAATTTTGGCTCATAATCGTCCCGAATTTATCATAGTAATTCAGGCTTTAGTTAAATTAAATTGCATAGCTATACTTGTGAATACAAGATTGTCTACGGGGGAATTACAATGGCAACTTCAAGATTCTCAAACAAAGTTTTTAATTTATAGTTTTACAAAATTAGAATCTACGAAATTAGAAATAGTCAATCAATTAAAACTCAAAGATCTAAACTTATTAAATCTTGAAACTGTAATAAATCAAAATTCCGATTTAGCAACGGATCTAATTGACGATCGCTTAGATTTTAATGCCGTTCAAACTATTATTTATACCTCTGGAACTACGGGATTACCGAAAGGCGTACAGCTAACTTTTGGAAATCATTTTGCTAGTGCGATCGCCTCTGCTAATCATCTTAAAATTGACTCTAAAAGCGATCGCTGGTTAGCTTGTTTGCCATTGTTTCATGTTGGCGGATTAGCAATTATTTGGCGGAGCGTAATTTGGGGAATTCCTCTAGTCTTGCTACCGAAGTTTGATGTTTTTGGTGTTTGTCAGGCGATCGCCGATCGGAAAATCACTTTTGTCTCTTTGGTTCCGACAATGTTGGTGAGGATTCTGGCTAGTTCGGAGTTCCAAAATACGCTATCGGCTTGGCAAAATCTACGGGGCATTCTCTTAGGCGGAGCTTCTGCTAGTTCGGAACTTATCGCTCAATGTTTGGAATATCGATTACCAATTTTACCTACCTATGGTTTAACGGAAGCTGCTTCTCAAGTTACTACTTTTATTCCCAAAGATTTAACTAATAGTCTTACTAAAGGTATTCAATCAAAATTAGGTTCATCGGGACAAGCATTAAGTTGTAATCATGTAAGGATCGTAGCTCTTGAAAACGGTTTGGAAGATAATCGAGAAGTTGAAGTCGGAGCGATCGGGCAGATTTGGATCGAAGGAGATAATGTCATGAAAGGCTATCTCCATCATCCTAACTTAGAAAATAATTGGTTCAATACTGGGGATATTGGTTACTTAGATCTAGAGGGCTATCTTTATGTTTTGAATCGCCGTGCTGACTTGATTATTAGTGGAGGCGAAAACATTTATCCTACCGAAATTGAATCGATTTTACTGAAGCATCCCCACATTCAAGATGTTTGCGCGATCGGAATTGAAGATCGAGAGTGGGGACAGATAGTGGTTGTGGCGATCGAAGCGATCGAGAAAGATATTAACTTAAAAGAAATTAAAGAGTTTTGCTTAAATGCAGGCTTATCAAGCTATAAACTTCCCAAAAAACTCTACATTGTCGATGCTATTCCTCTAACTGCAAATGGTAAAGTATCGCGCCAACTTGTTAGAGAATTAATTTTGGAGACAGATTTAGGTACATAAAATAGCCATAAAAATTATAAGAAATCATAAGATGGAATGTTCAGTTAGCAAGTATTCTTTTGCTTGGTAAGGTTATTTACTAAATTCACGATCGCCGAAATAATCAAGCTAATTGATAGATAAACGATCGCCAATAAAATTACGACTTCTACCGATCTGCCTGTTTGATTAAAGGTAGTCGAAGCAATGGCATAAATATCTTCATAGGCGATCGCCACGCCCAAGCTAGAATTTTTGGCAATGTTTATATACTGACTGGTCAAAGGTGGCAGGATAATGCGTAAAGCTTGGGGCAATATTATTAATCTCAGTACTTGACGACCGTTAAAACCCATAGCCTTAGCTGCTTCCCATTGTCCTTTTGGAATAGCCAGAATGCTGCCCCGCACGACTTCGGCAATAAAAGCTCCTTGATATACACTCAAACCAATCACCAAAGCACTAAATTCGGGATAGAAATAAAAGCTAAAAATATTAATGCCATCCCGACTGAAAGCGATCGCTCCCCATAAAATCTGGATAGGTGCCTCTGGTAAGCTGAGAAAAATCGCCGAGTACCAAAAAAATATTTGTAATAGTGACGGCGTATTCCGAATTAGCTCCACATAAATCGTGCCGAGATTCCGTACCAACCAGTTATCAGATAATCTCGCGATCCCAATGCTAAATCCCAGAACGGTTGATGAAATAATCGCGATCGCCATCACCTTAAGCGTATTTAGTAACCCTACAATTAATGCCCGACTGTAAGTATCCGTTGGCTGGTAAGGAATAGCTGTTTCGCGCAGATTAAACCCCGCTTGAGAATTCAGAAAATCAAACCCGATTCGGATTTGCGATCGCTCGAGATTACGAGTTGTGTTAATCCAAATAACGATTCCTAGCCCGACCACAAGGATCAAAACCAAGGTCTGAAATAAAATTGAAATCAGCTTTTGCCAGCTAAATTGCCAAGTAACTTGTGCGCTCATATGGCTATACCTCTAGCTTCGCCCTTAACTTCACCTTCTAGTAAAATTCCTTGGTAAATTATAGATTCTTTCACGATCTCGCTCCTTTAGGACTTACGCACTCAAATTCACAGAAACTTATCGGGATGGAGTTTGAGGGCGAAGCCCTCAATTGGGGCTATGCCCCAAAACCCCTTTAAATATAGGTTTTCTTTTTACACTGCGTAAGTCCTATCCTTAATAGTCGTTGAATAATTTCTTTATCTAATAAAATAAATGAATGTCAAAAGTAAGAAGCAAATTAAGCTAAAAGGG
>CAZLKI010000374.1:0-2662 GCA_964560035.1 uncultured Synechococcus sp. | reverse complement strand
ACAGGAATATTCTTACGCCAATGCCCAATCGAAGCTCCAAAGCCATGCACTAATACTAGAGGTATACCTTCACCTGAGACACTGTAATTAACCTGATGCCCTTGCCAATTCCAAAGAAACTTAGAGTTAGTGACTATTTTTTCAGAAATCATTGAGTTTTATTAATACATCGGACAGTTTTAGAAAAAAGCTATTAAAAAGCTACTCATCGGATAAAGTGCAAATAGTTAATAAAAGCACCCAATGAATAGCATTAGTGAAATTATACCAAAATTACAGAGTAAAGCCCAAGAGAAGTTTCTGGTAATCCTAATATCAACAATTATGGTGTTGTGCGGGAAGGTAAACTTTACAAACTTAAGTCGATATAGCAAGATCGACGAACGCACCTATCGGTGGCAGTAGGTAGCTAAGCATAAGTAAACTGATAATAGGAAGTAGCAAAACTATTATCGTCATAGCGAGAGTTTAGAGCAGATTGTATAGCAAAAGCTAAATCGTCTTCAGAGTTAAACATTTGCCCAGATAACTGATCGCGCTTTAGATGCTGCCACTCGAGTTCAATGGAATTCATCTCGGAACAATAGGGAGGTAACTGAAATAAAAATAAGTCCTTATTCTTCCAGCAAAAATAAATTCAGAAGGATTTTGCCTCATCTCAGCGATCGGGCACAATGTTAATAATTGTAAATGCCTTATGGAATAAAGCTTTTAGAACCGTGAAATTTTGAAAGAATCAGAATAGAAAACATAGCTAAATTCAAGCAGTTAATTGTATGTGAACTTAAAAACTTCCTGAAAATTAGTAACTTATGATTTGAAGATTATTTGGAGCCCTTTAGAAATTTTCTATAATAGCTAGTATTAAGTTTTATTAATGTATTTATGCTAGTTAGCCCACCCAACCAGATCCAAGAAATTGACTATATTCCCGCAGGTGGAAGCGATCCGTCCTATTTTGACCCACTAGAAGCATGGTATCCCGTAAGTTATGTTGCCGATTTGGATCGAACTAAACCCACACCTTTTACATTATTGGATCGAGATTTAGTGATTTGGTGGGATAGTAACGATCGAACTTGGAGAGCTTTTAGCGATCGCTGCCCCCATCGTTTAGCCCGATTATCAGAAGGAAGAATTGATGAAGATGGTTTGATTGAATGTCCTTATCATGGCTGGGCATTTAAAGGAAACGGTCAGTGCGATCGCATTCCCCAGCAAGTAGAAAGTGGTAACGCTCATAATTCGGTCAGAGCTTGTGTTGATAGCTTCTCTACATCGGTGGCACAGGGATTATTATTTATCTATTTGGGCAAAGATGGAAGCAAGGTCAAAGTTCCAATTATTGATGCTTTAGAAATAACACCTGACGCATGGATCTGCTTAAATACCTTTCGCGATTTACCCTATGACGCTTCCACTCTTTTAGAAAATGTTTTGGATTCCAGTCATCTTCCTTTTACTCATCATAAATCGGTGGGAAATAGAGCGAATGCGGCACCTGTGGAGTTAGAGTTAGTGCGATCGGATAAATCGGGATTTACAGGAATTTGGGTAGAAGGTCCGCGTAAAGGCACACTGGGTAAACAAGATACAGTTTTTATCGCTCCTAATTTAATGTGGCACGATTTAACTTCTAAGCAATTTGGTGTAACGATGACGGTAGTTTATGCTACGCCTACAAGTAAAGGGAAATGTCGGTTATTTGCTCGGTTTCCGTTTAAGTTTTCTACTCAGTTACCAAAGTTTTTTATTAAAAATACGCCTCAGTGGTATTCGCATATTGGGCAGAATGCAATTTTAGAAGATGACCAGATTTTTTTACATCACCAAGAGCGTTATCTAGAATCGAAAAGCGAATCAAAAAGTGAAAATTTTGCGAAGGCATATTATCTTCCGACTAAGGCAGATTTATTTGTCACCGAGTTTAGAAAATGGCTAAATCATTTTAATGCCGATCCCTTTACAGGTCAGAGTTTGCCCCCTGCACTAACCAGACCAGTTTTGCTCGATCGCTATCACAGCCATACCATCCATTGCCACAGTTGTAGAAATGCGCTGAAAAATATCCAACGCTTAAAAATCTTAGTTGTAATAATAGGAATGATTTTTTTGATTTTATCCATAATTCCACAGCTAAATCAGTATTTGGTCGTGCTTGCAGCGATCGCTATTATTTCTTCTTTAGTTTGGATAATTCTCAATAACCTCGAACAAAAGTTTTATCATGGACAAGAAATCCCCGCCCGAAATCGTTAATAGCTAAGGATTTATCAGATTATCTAAAACAACTTTTGAAATAGTTATCAAAGATTGAGTAAAAGCTGCGTATCTGATTGGGCAAAAGGTTCTAACGATCGCTAAATCTATCTGAAATGCTAAATTCCAGCGCATTTGAAGTGAGCGTTGATTAGTTGTATTTTCAGCAAGGTATGTAGATTTTGCGATCGCATCCTCTAAAATCTTTTTGATGTTTTCCAAATTCTCTAAGTCCGATTGCTTTTCTATCTTTACACCTAAAATCCCCGAAACAGTTTGAGTATCGGCAAGTAACCATGCTTCAAAATTTTTGATTGCTAAACCACCTGCACTGCGATCGCGGTTATACTTTCCATGTCCAGCCCGATTGAGGTTGGATTTCTGTTTCTAAAATATCTTCTGA
>CAZLKI010000373.1:0-2675 GCA_964560035.1 uncultured Synechococcus sp. | reverse complement strand
GGCTTATGCTTATTAGACTTGCTGAAAATGAATAGATATCAAATGAGCTCTATACCGAAGATTCCCAATGGCGCAATCGTACAGAACTTCTCAATGGTAGAGATGCAATTAGAGAATTTCTCAAACGTAAATGGGCAAAGGAATTGGATTATCGTCTGATTAAAGAATTATGGGCATTTACAGATAATCGCATCGCTGTTCGTTTTGCCTACGAGTGGCACGATCACAGTGGCAATTGGTATCGTGCCTATGGTAACGAAAATTGGGAATTCGATCGCAATGGTTTCATGGCTAGACGAATTGCTAGTATTAACGATCTTCCGATCGCTCAAAATGAGAGAAAATATTTTTGGGAATTAGGAATAAGACCTAAAGATCATCCAAACCTTTCTGACTTAGGATTGTAAAATCGCGATCAGATGTTTTAAATCAGATATTCTAGATCATATATTCAATGGGCAAAAAAGTTAATACAGTGGATAAATTAGGACTTCCTGCATACACAGTTCGAGTCAGCGATCGCTCTAAGTATTTAAGGCTAGAAGTTTCAAGCCAAAAGGGATTAGAAGTGATCGTTCCTAAAGGCTACGACTATAATCAGATTCCTTTAGTCCTGCAATCAAAGCAAGCTTGGATCGATAAGGTTTTGGGAATGTCGGAGGCTAAAAGAGAATTTCAGCAAGCTCAACCAGTGTTACCCAGTCATATCCATTTGCAAGCAATCGCTCAAACTTGGCAAGTTACTTATTTGGAGCCTAAATCGGAGCCTAAAAGCGATCGTGAAAATCCGAAATATTTTGAAAAGCCGAACTTTAATCTAGTTCTAAATACAAATTCTCCCGCTTACTGCCATCAATTATTACGCCTTTGGCTTTTAAATACGGCTAATCGCTATCTACCCAAGGAATTATTAAAAATTAGTAAGGCGATCGCTCTGCCATTCAATCAAGTATCGGTAAGGCAACAAAAAACGATTTGGGGGAGTTGTTCGGGTTCAAAAGATATAAGTCTTAACTATAAGCTGCTATTTTTACCCCAACCCTTAGTCCGTTATGTCCTGATTCACGAACTCTGCCACACCAAGCACATGAACCACTCTAATAAATTTTGGCAATTGGTCGAAAGTAAGGAGCCAAACTATAAAGAACTCGATCCGCAATTACGAGATGTTTGGAAGGTTGTCCCAACTTGGACTTAACCTTAATTTTAGTTTTAAATCTTAAAGTTCCGATTTAAGATCTCGTTCCATTAAGCCTTCCACAGCTTGTAATGCCGTAATTTCATTATTTAATAAGCGGTAAACATAACTGCAAATCGGAAGATTAAATCCTTTCTGATTAGCCAACTTAATTAAGACATTGGCAGTATTTACTCCTTCTGCTATACCTTCCAGTTCCGCTAAAATCTGCTCTAGCTTTTTACCCTGCCCTAAACCATAGCCCACTTGATAGTTTCGACTGAGCGCACTGCTACAGGTTGCGAGTAAATCTCCTAAGCCTGACAAGCCCCAAAAAGTTTCAGGTTGCGCGCCAAAATACTTGCCCACTTGCATGATTTCTGGGAGCGATCGCGTAATCAAAGCCGCTTTAGCATTAGTTCCCAACTTCAATCCGTCACATACTCCCACGGCGATCGCAATCACATTTTTGAGAGTTCCTCCCAGTTCCACGCCAATCGGATCGGAGTTTGTATAAACGCGAAAATTTTTAGATGCCAATACCTTTTGAATGCATCTTGCTGCATCGCGATCGGAACTTGCCACTACTGTTGCCGCAGGTAATCCTAATGCGATTTCTTTAGATAAATTAGGTCCCGATAAAACTACTATAGGATTTTGAGGTAAGGCATTTTGCCAGATTTGCGCAGGTGTAGCTCCAGTTTCAAAATCCAGCCCTTTTGTGGCCGTGACTAAAATTACCTTTGAATTTAGATTTGAATTTAGAGATAATGCCTGAACTTGTCTGACAATATTGTTTACGCCTTGCATCGATACTGCGGAGATGATGATTTCACTCTTGGCGATCGCCACTTCCAAACTTAAAACATCAGATCTAGACCACAAAATCACCTGATGTTGATTTGCCTCCGCCAACTTTGCTAAAGCCTGTCCCCAAATCCCAGAGCCAATTACAGTTAATACCATATTCCGAGGAGCCTTCCTAATCCCAAGCCTAACCAACTAAATGCAGTTAAAAACCCGATAATTTGTTTAATAGTTAAATTACTTTCTGCCAAGACCCGATTAGACCAAAATAAAGGTGAAAACCACAGCAATGAGATTGTAAACGCTAGAATTCCAAATAAAAACATATTGCGAAAGTTATTAGCGAATGCTTGAAAAAAATCGTTACCCCGAATTATGCTTACATCCAAAGCTAGAGGCGTAACCACAAAGATTGATGCGACTAAGGTTGCTGGGATGGATACCACAAAGGAATAAGTAACTGTCATACTTAAAAATGCCGCTATGCCTAAAGCGATCGCCCAATAAAGTAAAGGGGCACTAATTATCACTAAGCCCCAACCATAAAGGCAATAACAAACCATCACGATCGCCGCCGTTAACCAAGGAAGTTTGTTCAAGTTTTTAAGTTCAAGGTTTTAAGATTTACTAGGATCATTTATGATTATGACTTATCAACTCCGTCTAACTAACTAATACACTAACTAATACT
>CAZLKI010000372.1:0-2679 GCA_964560035.1 uncultured Synechococcus sp. | reverse complement strand
TGGTTAAAATTCGGCTAAGTAAAGGGTGTTGTCAACGCTCGTGACTATCTTTTCCCCGCTTGGGTAGATACATAAATCCTTTGCGAGCAATTTGGGCTTTTAACTCCCTAATTTTTCTAGGCATGGGGAACTTTAAGGTTGATTAGGAGATTGGTAAGAGCACAATTTTTGTTTTGCCGCAGCTTATCTAAAAATTAAGAGTTTGCTCTGTATGAATCTTTCTTAGTCAATCTATTCTACTCATATTAATATTCACCAATTCCAGTAATACTATTTTACATATTCTAAATACATGCCAACGTATAACCAATGAATAAACAACTCCGCAGATTGGGGCTGATCCTAACTATTATTTTTTTATTAATGCCGCTTTTAGCTCCTATTTTGCAAGGTATAGGAATCTTGGCTGATCCCACAGAATTTTTAAGCAATCCGATCCATGCGGCTCCATCTTTAAAGTATCTATTTGGTACCGATCAGCAAGGACATGATGTTTTCTCGCGGGCGATCGCTGGGGCAGGAGTGGCTTGGCAAGTGGTAATTGCTTCGACCATTATTAGTGTGGTAGTTGGTGTACCTTTGGGCATGATTAGCGGCTATCAGGGCGGTTGGCTGGATCGCTTATTAGTATTTTTAATGGATGCGCTTTATACAATTCCGGGATTACTACTATCGATTACGATCGCTTTTGTCGTGGGGCAAGGGGTGTGGAATGCGGCGATCGCCCTCAGTGTCAGTTATATTCCTCAGTATTTTCGCGTAATTCGCAATCAAACCGTCAGCGTCAAAACCGAATTATTTATCGAAGCCGCGCAAGCTCTGGGTGCAGATACTTGGACTGTTCTAACTAGATACCTCGCCCAAAATGTAATTCAAACGATTCCCGTCTTTTTTACGCTTAATGCAGCAGATGCGATCTTAACCTTGGCGGGTCTCGGCTTTTTGGGACTAGGCGTACCTGAAGATATTCCCGAATGGGGACACGATCTCAAACAAGCCTTGGATGCTCTATCTACGGGTGAGAATATTTGGTGGACAACTTTATTTCCCGGACTGGCGATCGCGATCATGGTTGTAGGATTATCCTTAGTCGGCGAGGGCTTAACTCAAAAAGCAGATTGAGGGAAGTATCGCTAAAGTTATTAAGAATTTAGTGAGGCGATCAATTTTCAAGGAGAGATAGAAGATTACGCCGACCACTTATTACCCTTAATATTTCAATTCCATCATCGAGAACTCTGTAGAAAATAATGTAGCTATCTAAATTTACACCTCTAAGCTTAGGGCGAATTGCGTCATAGTTTTTTCCACTATTAGGAAATACGACAAGTTGTTTGCATTTATAGTCGAATGCCGAAAAGAAACGATCGCCTGCTTCAAGGCTGTAAGTAGCTAAATAATCAGCAATTTGATTCAAATCTTGGCAAGCTAGAATATTGATAACATAAAGACTCATTGTTGAAATCTTGTCAGAATTTGACGGGTAAAAGCCTCTCCATCCAAGGGTGGTTCAGAAACAGCGGTCGCTCGATCGATCTTTACTCGAACATCTTCAACCCATGAAATATCACTGCGATCCCTTTCCTCCAATAGTTGTAGGGCAATTTCTAGAATTTCTTCAACATTACGATATTTACCAGCTGCGATCTTTGATTGAATCAACCTTTCTTGATTAGGGGTAAAACTGATATTCATAGACTATTATTGCCTGGGTTATTTTAGTATTCTAATCCCATTAGCGATCGCGATCATGGTTGTAGGATTATCCTTAGTTGGCGAAGGCTTAACCCAAAAAGCAGATTAAACTAAAGCTAGAGTGGAAAATAGATCGATTGATTGAGAGTTTTTGTTAGGATTATCCTTACTACAAAGCTAAAAACACAAAGCTAAAAACTATATGACGCAGCTTTTTACTAAAAAACTCTGGATAAATGCTGACCTAGAATCACTGCCAAGTTATGAAGAAAGTGGAAATCGCTACGAGCTTATTGACGGGGAACTGTTTGTGACGAGAGCCCCTCACTGGAAGCATCAATCGGTTTGTGGCAAGGTTTTTAGTAAATTGGATCGATGGTCAGAGCAATCGAAATTAGGTGAAGTAGCGATCGCCCCCGGAATTATTTTTAACGATACTAATAATGTAATTCCTGATGTAGTGTGGGCAAGCAATCAAACTATGGCAAGTTTAGATAAGGGTGGACATTTAACAGTTGCTCCTGAGTTAGCGATCGAGGTTTTATCTACAGGTACAGAAAATGAACGTCGCGATCGAGTTACTAAATTAAAACTTTTTGCTCAACAGGGAGTTCAAGAATATTGGATATTAGATTGGCAAGTGGAGCGTTTAGAGATTTATAGATTGCTGGATAATAATTTAGAGTTTGTAAATACACTGTCAGGCAGCGATCGAATTATCAGTTCTCTTCTCCCTAATTTTAGCTGTCGTGTGGAAGAATTCTTTAAATAATTAATGCTTTTGTGATGGCTTCCATTTCAGCATCTTGTGTAAAGATTAAGATTTCCTCGATAGTGGCTCTAAATTTTTTGTTTTATCCATACTCGGAATGCTCGGATTGCCGCACTTCAGCAAAAACCTGTTTGATAAAATGGGGAATTATTTCTCGGATTGGAATATTACTAAAAATGGGACTAAACTCGGCTTCGGTATATCCATCATTA
>CAZLKI010000371.1:0-2687 GCA_964560035.1 uncultured Synechococcus sp. | reverse complement strand
AGCCGAGCTTGGACAGGTGCTAACCACAGTGGGAAATCACCCGCATAGTTTTCGGTGAGAATGCCAAAGAATCGCTCTACAGAGCCAAATAATGCCCGATGGATCATGATCGGACGATGACGATTACCATCTGCGCCTACATATTCCATATCAAAGCGATCGGGCAAATTAAAATCTACCTGAATGGTCGAACATTGCCAACGTCTGCCGATCGCATCTTCGATCTTAATATCAATTTTAGGTCCATAAAACGCGCCACCACCTTCATCAACTTGGTATGCCCAGCCTTTTTGATTGAGAGCCGATTTTAATGCCTCGGTCGCTTTATCCCAAATTTCATCAGATCCCACATACTTTTCGGGACGAGTGGAAAGATTGACTTCGTAATTTTCAAAGCCAAAAGTACTTAAAATCAACTCGGCTAGATCTAAAACTCCTAAAATCTCTGTAGACATTTGCTCTTCGGTG
Organism: uncultured Synechococcus sp.; assembly: GCA_964560035.1. Taxonomy (GTDB): domain Bacteria; phylum Cyanobacteriota; class Cyanobacteriia; order Pseudanabaenales; family Pseudanabaenaceae; genus PCC-7502. Next base: position 2,219 of record CAZLKI010000371.1, on the reverse strand, counting down.
CAGAAAATATGAGCATCATCTTGGGTAAAGCCCCGTACCCGCATTAATCCATGCATGGTACCCGATCGCTCGTATCGATAGACAGTGCCTAGTTCGCCCCAACGGATTGGCAATTCTCGATAGGAATGTAAAGTATCTTTATAAATTAAGATGTGAAACGGACAGTTCATCGGTTTGATTTGGTAGAACTGATTTTCGACTTCCATCGGCTGAAACATACTGTCGCGATAAAAATCGTTATGCCCAGAGAGTTTCCACAGATCGAGGTTTGCCATGTGGGGTGTGCTTACTAGCTCGTAGCCATTTTGCACGTGGGTTTCTTTCCAAAATGTTTCGATAATATTCCGCATGACTGCGCCTTTGGGATGCCAAAATACTAAGCCTCCGCCTGCATCTTCTTGAATGCTAAAAAGCTGTAAGTCCTTACCAATTTTGCGGTGATCGCGACGTTTTGCTTCTTCAAGCTGTGCCTTGTAAGCCTCAAGCTGTTCGGGTGTTTCCCATGCAGTACCATAAATGCGTTGCAGTTGAGCATTTTTTTCATCGCCCCGCCAATATGCCCCTGCTACACTTTCGAGCATAAAAGCATCGGGGTTAATTTTGCCTGTAAATGCTAAGTGAGGTCCCGCACATAAGTCCCACCAAGGATTTTCTAATTTCTCTGGATCGCCAATGGTATAGCGAGTTATGATTTCACCTTCGGGAATGGCGGCTAAAAGCTCTAGTTTGTATGGTTCATTGAGCTTAATGATTTTAGCTTTGATGATTTCACGATCGAATTCTTGACGAATTAAAGGTTGGTTCCATTTAATAATGCGCTTCATTTCCTTGGCGATCGCTTTCAAGTTTTCTGGAGTAAATGGCTCGGCGCGATCGAAGTCGTAATAAAATCCGTTTTCAGTTGAAGGTCCGATCGTAGTTTTTGCTTCGGGAAATAGCTTTTGCACTGCCATTGCCATAACGTGAGAACAAGTATGACGAATGCGCTTAAGCTGCTCTGGATCGGCTTGACCCAGAATATCTTTGGGCAAAAGATCGGAGGGTAAATTGACTGAAATCTCAACGGGGTTTACGGCAACCATATTTGTAGCTTTATGGGATTAATTTAAAACGTATAATCATTATAGGTACTTGCCGATCTTAAGTTTGGCTTTGTTAAGCGATCGCCTAAACCCCAACTGGCAAAATTAAGTGCATCGAAGCCGAGCTCATAATATATTTGATTGAATCTGATTGAATCTGTAATGCTAATTTAGAAGCTACATTAAAATATAAGGGTGAATCATATAGCTCAAATATTTTGTCAGATATTTTGTGAGATATTTTGAGAATATGAACACAAGTGAACTCGAACCACCGACCCTACCATGTCAATGTGGTGTCACTAAAGGCTAAAAATTATAACAGGTAAAGCTTTCAGGTATTATCAATAAATAAGTGGGGTAATCTTAAGCAACTGACTTACCATGATTGAGATCGCTTAAGAACTCAGATAAATTAGAAGCTTCTTCGGGTATATGAAAATCTCGATCTGGTTCAGAGTTAATTTTATCCATCAAATATCGGAAAGCCTCTAAATCATCACGATGTTGAAGTAAATAAGCTTTAAGTTCCGATTTTGTCATTGTTTCTAAGTTATAGTTCATGATTCATATCTCTAGTAACCGTTAGGGTTAATAATTATTCCTGTCTCTTCACTGGTAAGAATGTAAACGTTATTCGTGCGTTCATCCAATCTGACGATATAAATCGGTAAGTATATCGTTGTTAGGTTTTGACAAATTAGATAAAGCGTTAAGGTTTGGATTGATGGCGGGTAATTCATTTACTGTCTGCTAGTAGCTCTCGCCTTGCTGCTTCTGTAATGAATGGATCGGATAGATAGCGATCGCAAGTAGTAGTCCTCTCTAAGTTGCTATAAATTCCTCAACCAATGTTTTACACCTCTGACATAAACTATTGTCTCGCAAATTACATTAGAAAGCTAAGCATTTTCATCGCGATCGGGATTAAGGACGGCTTTATATAAATTTAGAGCTCACCACATTAGAAGATTTCTTAAAAGATTTCAGTAATTATTCAGTTCAGCCCTTGCCGAAAATTTCAAAAATATTGACCACCAGTTTCACTCAACCGTTGAAAAAGGTCACGGAAGGATTGAAACTCTGGACAATGGGTAATACCGAATATTTAATCGGTGCGGAGAAATGGAGAGGCTT
>CAZLKI010000370.1:0-2693 GCA_964560035.1 uncultured Synechococcus sp. | reverse complement strand
GTTAATCTCTCTGTCAATACTACATCTGCAAGTGAGGATAATAGAACTGTAGTTACCTTGATTGCTGCAAAATCAGCTCGTACATTTGAAGATCAGACGGTTGAAATATCATTTTTGGGTACGGGCATTAACAGTGATGATTTCTTTGGTATTATTCCCACTCAGATCTCTATCCTTGGTGGACAATTCACTGGTTCTGTTACTTTTACAGTAAACGACGATGCAATAGCTGAAGGTACTGAATTTGCAAACTTTACAATTAGCGATCCTTCAGATGATCTGATTTTGGGTGAAACTACTACCCAAACTGTAAGGATCGTAGACAACGATAATAAGATTAATCTTTCCGTCAACACTACATCTGCAAGTGAAAAGAATCAGACTTCTATTACCTTAACTGCCACAGCTTTAGGTGTCGTAGGTGAAAACCAATCAGTTGATATATCCTATTCAGGGGTTGATGCAGAGGACTTTATCGGGGTAATTCCCAATGAAATATTTTTTATTAGCGGGCAAACTACTGGTTCTGTTACTTTCACAGTTAATGACGATGCCATAGTTGAAGGTACTGAGTTTGTAGAATTTGCAATTAGCAATCCTTCTGAAGATATAGTGCTAGGCGATATTATTACGCAAACTGTAGAGATATTAGATAACGATAATAAGGTTAATCTTTCAGTCAATACTACATCTGCAAGCGAAGAAGGTCAGACTTCTATTACCTTAACTGTCACAGCTTTAGCAGCAGTAATAGACAACCAAACAGTTGATATATCTTTCTTAGGTATGGGTATTGACGCTAATGACTTTATTGATATAGTTCCCAATCAAATTTCCATCCTTAACGGACAAAATACTGGCTCGATTACACTCAAAGTTAAAGACGATACTTTTATTGAAGGTACAGAATCAGTAACTTTTACAATTAGCAATCCTTCCGAAGGTGTGGTTTTAGGAGACACCTTTAAACAGACTGTTAACATTACAGACAATGATTTTGAAGTTAACCTTTCTGTAAATACTCTATCTGCAAGTGAAGAGGATCGAACTGTTATCACCCTTACTACTTCTGCATCAGGTGCAGTACTTGGAAATAAGAAAGTTGATATATCTTATTCGGGTCTGAATATTGATGTTAATGATTTTACTGGCACAATTCCAACTCAAATTTCTATCTTGGATGGACAAAGTAGTGGTTCTGTTACTTTCACAGTTAACGATGATGAACTTGTTGAAGGCATTGAATCTGTACGATTTACAATTGCTAATCCTTCAAGGAGCTTAAATTTGGGTACTACTATCAGCCAGACTGTAACCATCACCGATAACGACTTTGCTCCTAGAGAAGTTAACCTCTTTATTCTTCCCACCTCTGCAAGTGAAGAAGGTCAAACAGAAGTTACTTTAATTGCCAGTGCTTCAGGTGCGGTAGTTGGGAATCAGACACTCGATCTATCCTACTTCGGTGTAAATGTCAATGCTAATGACTTTATTGGCACAATACCCAATCAAATTTCCATCCTTAATGGCGATACCAGTGGCTCTATCACTTTTAGAATCAATGATGATGCCAATATTGAAGGTACTGAGATTGCTAACTTTGTAATTAGTAATCCTTCTAGAAATTTAACTTTGGGTACCATTACAAGTCAGAATCTAACCATCTTAGATAATGATTTTAGTACCGGCGGCGATCCATCTTATGTCTACAGTATTTCGCGTCCCAACACCTCAATTACAGAAGGCAATAGTGGTAATCAGCCTACAGCTTATACTGTCAACCGTACTGGAACGATCGCTAATGCTTCTACTGTAAATTATGCCCTGGGGGGAACAGCTACCTTCAATGATGACTATACATCTGTAATTCCCGTTACTGGAACCTTAAGATTTGCATCTGGCGAAACTAGTAAAAATATACCTTTAAACATCAATGGTGATACTTCACCTGAAAGCAACGAGACAATTATTCTCTCTCTATCCAATGCTCCATTTGGAAGATTCAGTAATAACAATGCCACCATTATTGTCACTAATGATGATGCTGTAATCGGAGACATAATTGGCACATCAGGTAATGATTCCTTCTTAACTGGAACAACTGGGAACGACACTATTAGAGGTTTTGCAGGAAGCGATATTCTCTTTGGTGGAGCGGGCAGAGATACATTATTTGGCGGACCGGGCAGAGATACATTATTTGGCGGACCGGGTGCAGACTTTTATGCCTATGACAGCCTCTCAGAATCGGTATTAAATAATATGGATAGTATTCCTGACTTCATCCAAACCGAAGGCGATCGCTTCAGATTCACAAACAACTCCATCACTAACTTATTCAATGCTGGTATCTTGACTGGTGTAGATACTTTGGCGGTAGCTACGGCTGCCTATGCAGATAAGGATAAAGATGATGTAGGCTCACAGGCTCTTGGTAGTGGAGAAGGAGTGTTCTTCAGTTGGAATGGAGCTAGCTATCTATCGGTTAATAATGGAGTTGGTTCCTTTAGCTCTGACGATGACTTCTTAGTAAGAATTTCGCGTTTTCAAGCTTCAGCACCGCTATCTTCTCTGGCAGGAAATCTAAGTTCTACCATCACTAATTACATCGCTTAACTTAAATAATATACAAATAGGAATACTATTATGAACCTTAGAAATATCTTGACTGCTCTAACTGGGGCGATCGGTAT
>CAZLKI010000369.1:0-2715 GCA_964560035.1 uncultured Synechococcus sp. | reverse complement strand
GCCCCCATACGCCTACAACCCAAGCCAAAAGCAATCGACCGACCCAAGCGATCGCTACCCCCAACCAACCCCAGATCGAGCCATTAGATATAACTAAAAATATCAAGCTGGTAACAGTACCTTGGGTAAAAAATAAGCCTAAATAGCCCCAAGTCCGAGATACCTTGGTGCAGTATGCCCAGCGCAGTTGACGGTCTAGTAAATCTGAGAATTTATTGGTTGAAATTTGATGGTCGATAATGTAATGGGATAAAACTACCTTATAGCCAGATTTTGATACTAAATAACCAATTTGATAGTCATCAGCCAAATAGTCGGCGATCGCCACAAATCCGCCAATTTCTGTTAAGACATTTTTACGGAGGGCAATAGTTGTACCTAAAGCAAATTTGATCCCCTCTAACTGATTAGCCACTAATACGCTTGCCAGATAATCGGTAGAAATCCCCACTGCCTCCAGAGTTGCCACCCATCCCTGCATAATTGGTCGATACAAACAGGTCACAGCGCCTACTTGAGCATCGGACAAAGGTGCAACTAAAATCCGCAGATACTCTGGATCGACTCTGACATCACTATCAGCTAAAACTAAAACGTCATATTTAGCATAGGGTAAAGCATTTGCAAGATTACTGATTTTATAATTTGTGCCAATCAGGCGATCGCTCTGGACTATCTCTATATCTACGCTGGGAAAGTCTAAAATAATTTGATCGATTACGCCAATTACAGGATCGTGGCGATCTCGCACCGTAAAGATCATTTGATACTGAGGATAGTTTTGAGTGCAAAAAGAGGCAAAATTCTGGTAGGCGTAGGGATCTAAACCGCAAACTGGCTTCAAAATTGTCAAGGGTGGTTGATAATCTCGCTGAGAATCGATCTGGGAATTTAATGGCTGATTTCCCCGATCCAAATCTTCTTTTAAATCTTTTTCTAAATCCGTTAAACAGTTGTACCTAGGATCTGGATTAGAGAAAAAGGCGATCGCTGCATAGATCCCAAACCAATAATAAACTGTTGCAGGCACACATAAAATCAGTCCTAATAGATAGATCACACTAAATTTAGCCAACTTTAATTTAATTTTGCTAGAAATGTACTATTCTAAATCCACAAAAACACATAAAATTAGGCGGATTCGATTAGATATTTCAGTCTCTCAGTTTATTTAGAATTTAGTGAGAGACTTAATCTAATTGGGAGCACAATAGATATAGAGGAGTGAGCCATGAATATACGTAAAGATGCCCTAGAAGTTCTCAAAGAAACCAGTCGGACTTTCTACATTCCCATTAGTAGATTACCCATAGGTTTACAAGAGGCAGTTGCTTCAGCTTATCTTTGTATGCGAGCAATTGATGAGATTGAAGATCATCCTAGTTTAGATAATGCCATTAAATCCGATCTGTTACAGAAAGTTAGTGTAATTTTACAATCTGGAAAAGATAGTTTTGTCCCAAACAGTTTTGCTAATGCCTTGAGTACCCACGATCATGTGTTACCAGAGGTGTCTTTACGCATAGGAGAATGGGCAATGATGGCTCCAACCGCGATCGCTCCGAGAATTTGGGATGCTACAGCCGCAATGTCCGATCGGATGGCATATTGGTCGAACCGTAATTGGCAAATTCACTCAGAGGTCGATTTAGATGGTTACACCTTCAGCGTGGCAGGGGCGGTAGGTTTATTACTATCAGATCTATGGGCTTGGTATGACGGGACTCAAACTAATCGGATGCAGGCGATCGGCTACGGTCGGGGCTTACAAACCGTTAATATCCTCCGCAATCGTCCTGAAGACCTGCTACGAGGGGCTGACTTAGTTCCCGATGGTTGGACAAAAGAAGATCTAATTGCCTATGCTCGTCGTAATTTAGCTTTGGGCGATAGCTATACTAAATCTTTATCGCGAGGTGCTGTTTTAGATTTTTGTCAAATCCCACTAACACTAGCCCATGCTACTTTAGAAGCGATCGCCCACGGTGCGGATAAACTCACAAGATCTAATGTCATGGCACTAATTGAAAGAGTTTGTAGCTAGATTAGTAACTAAATTAAATATATTTATCGCTAAATGAATACTTATTCTCAACTTACTAAACTACATCCTGAGACCTCTACTAAAGGCGATCGTGCTAGTTCTGACATCCGTAAAATTGGTCTTAATCCTAATTTTTGGTATCCATTAGCGCGGTCTAAAAATCTGCGGGTAAGTAAGCCCTTGGCAGTTAGTTTCGCGGGTGAGCCGATCGTGTTAGTTCGCCCTGAAAAAGGAGATTTATTTGCCCTAGAAGATCGTTGCGCCCATCGTCAGGTACCGCTACATTTGGGCGTAATCAGGGGAGAGCGGGTGCAATGTCATTATCATTGCTGGACTTACGATCGCCACGGCTCGTGTGTGAATGTCCCCTATTTAGATAGTGAAAAGCAACTTCCTAATGGTGTCCGCAGTTATCCCACACGGGAGGCATATGGACTAATTTTTGTCTATACGGGCGATGTGAATGCCCTGGGATTTTCGCAGTTTCCCGAAGTTTCGACTTTTGCTAATTCTAAATATAAAACGCGGATGCTCGATCGCCCGATCGCATGTCATTACTCGTTTATGCATGAAAATTTGATGGATATGAATCATCAGTTTTTGCACCGCAGCTTGATGGGATCGATCCGTGCTACCTTGCTGGATATAAGATCGGGTGATGATTGGGTTGA
>CAZLKI010000368.1:0-2716 GCA_964560035.1 uncultured Synechococcus sp. | reverse complement strand
TTTACTCCTTTTTTATCCTAAGTATTTATACTCATTGCAAAACTGAGATGCACCCCATCTAAAGTGGGTTGTTCCCAAAGACGGATAACGTTGAAGTTGTGGGTTAGCTGTAGAGAGTTGAAGCTGGTTTGATATGCCAGTTCTGAGTTGGTAGGTTTTAGGTAGATTACAGTTTGATGAATTTGCTTGTTTCGATATTTGCGATGGATTCTTACCCAGTAATCAAGCATCCTAAATGTCACATTCTCATTGGTTCTGGTTTGGAATTCGATATGCAAAATTATCTCTGATGATTCTAAAAAGATGACTGAATCGGCTCGAATTGCTTCGACTGAGAGTTCGGAGGGTTCGAGTTTGGTTAACGGGATCGCTTCTCCTAATAGCCAACTGGTAAAGTCTGAGGGGAAGGTCTCAGTAAGAAATTTACAGGTATTGTCATAACTCATCGTGGGATTTTATTATTCCAAAGGCAATTATCTTCTAGACGCTCAACCAAGCATAATTTAGAGATCACCTTCCGATCGCCTCTGTTGACCTAATTTTGTTAACAGTTTCGTAAAGTTGTTTGCCTGTTTGGAGTTTTTCTGGGGTATAGCCATATTCAGTCAGGTAGGCTTAGATGGGGGGGCGATCGCCTAAAAAAATACTTTAGAATAAATTAATTTTTTGCATTAAGCTAATTAGCCCTTACTCTATGGATTGTGTAAAATTTAACTGACTGCCATATAAATTGTAATGACTGAGGCTTATCCACTAGCAAAGAGTAAATCTAGGCGTAATTCTGTAAGAAAGAACGATCTCTTACGTCCGTTTTTAAAATGGGCAGGCGGCAAGAGGCAACTTTTGCCAGTTTTGAGAGAGTATATTCCTAAAAATCTCAACTCAAATACTTACTTTGAGCCATTTGTAGGGGCTGGGGCTTTTCTATTTGACTTGCAACCCCAAAAAGCAGTTATTAATGATGCGAATAAAGAGTTAATTAACTGCTACGAAGTAATTAAAAATAATCCTGAAGAACTACTTATAGCAACTAGAGAGCATCAGCAAAACAACTCAAAGGAATATTATTATGAATTACGAGAGCTCGATCGGAAGCCAAATGAACTTTCTAATATAGAAAAAGCTGCTCGAATTATCTATCTCAATAAAACTTGTTTTAATGGTTTATTCCGTGTCAATAGTCAAGGGCAATTTAATGTTCCATATGGTGATAATAAGAATCCTACAGTTGCGGATGAAGTGGTTATTAGAGCAGTAAATAAATATTTGAATGAAAACAGTATTGAAATTACTAATCAAGACTTTGCAGAGTCAGTTTCTAAAGCAAAAAAAGGAAATTTTATATACTTCGATCCACCATACGATCCTGTGTCTGACTCTTCTTCGTTTACAGGATATGACTTAAATGGTTTTGATAGAGATGAGCAATTACGGCTTAAAGAAGTCAGTGATAAACTTATTAAAAGAGGATGTAAAGTTCTTCTCAGTAATTCTTCAACGGATTTTATAAAGAATCTTTACAGCGATAAAGAATACTATTCAATTATTGAGGTTGAAGCAAATCGGCATATTAATTCTGTGGGTACAAGTCGAGGCAAAATAAATGAATTATTGATTTTTAGTAAATACGATGTCAGAAAAATCTAAGAATGATGTTGCTTGGGAAAGCCTTTTTGAAGAGCATAATATTTTAGAAAAGATTAATATAACAGGTGAATACAAAATTTCAGCAACCGAGATTAACACGAAGCGTGAAGCACGATTAATGACGAAATTCGATCATCATATTAATCTGCCTACTATCTTTAAAAAGAACGATCTGACTATTCAACCTGATTCGAGAGGGACATATATGATTGGCAAATTTGAAAGTTATAAAAAACTTCCTAAAAATCCATCTATTAGTATTCAAGAGATTCATTTTCCCGAATATATTCAAACTCTTAATCCAATAAATATCTACTCTGAAGCAGCCTCTATTCTCTGTGCTTATAATGCTGAGATTATAAAAGATCTGCTTGGGCAGGAGGTCTTTTTTACTGTTTCAGGAAGAATGTCAACAGGTAAATTTGATTACTTTATAAACAATACTGAATTTAATTCTCCTTGTAAGATAAGTGTAGATAGCTCACAATGTGAAATTGATGGAGGTTTTGAAGGAGATGATATCTTTGCAATTATTGAAGCGAAAAACCAAGATGTAGATGACTTTTTAATTCGGCAACTTTATTATCCCTATCGACTTTGGAAGAATAAGACAAGCAAAAAAGTTATTCCGATTTTTCTTTCTCATTCTAATGATATTTTTTCTTTCTACATCTACAAATTTACAAATGATGATAATTACAACTCGATTGAATTAGTAGAGCAAAAGAGATATCAGATTGGCTCAAACGACATTGAGTTAAAAGATATTACAGATATACTTGAGCGAGCAAAAATTAAACCAGAGCCAGAAGGAGTACCACTTCCTCAAGCTGATGTATTTGCTAGAGTAGTAGATCTACTTATACAAATTTACTCTAATACTTCATTATCTCAAGAAGATATAACTACTAACTATGCTTTTGATATTCGCCAAGCTCAATACTACACAAATGCAGCCATTTATAGAAATAGCCGTAAAACCCAACGGTTTTAACCGTGGGATATAAGGCGGTGAGCGAGAGCGAACAATCTACTTAGCGGATCGCAGACACCCTTACAAGAAACTGCG
>CAZLKI010000367.1:0-2744 GCA_964560035.1 uncultured Synechococcus sp. | reverse complement strand
TCGAGCAGTCGATAGGGACGACGGGCGCGAACTTCTACTTGTCCAAAGCCAGCATCAATCAGGTGTTGTGTATATTCTTGATAGGTCATTGCTCCCGATAGACACATGGCGCGTAATTGCTGGTCGGCTTGGAGATGGGATGGCATTTTGCGGGTAGCGATCGGGTCACTCATGATTAGTTTGCCCTTGGGTTTGAGAACACGATAGACTTCTTTTAAGGCTTTTTGTAAGTCTTCAGGTTCAAAGATATTAAATAGACAATTTTGAGCCACTACATCCACGGAAGCATCGGCAACAGGCAGGGCAAAGGCATCACCTTTGAGGATTTTCACAAAACTAGGGTCAAACCATGGATTCTCTTGAGCCGCGAGTTGCAAATTGCGTGTTGCTGCTTTCCGCATTTCGGCAACAGGCTCGATCGCAATCACTGCCGATGGACGACGACAGAAATAGGCAAATTGCAAGGCTTCTAAACCACCACCGACACCAATATACAGAACTGTTGGTGAGCCTGAGAGTTCGCTGGGATGAACAGTTGTACCGCAGCCATAATTCATCTGATAAATGATTTCAGGGATTTTTAGGTCTGGAAATTCTAAGGGTGGGGTACTGATGCAGCATAAGCCGATTTGAGATGTTTTGGCGGCTTCGGCATAAAATTGGGCAGTGGTTTCGAGGTAGGTCATATTAAAATTGGGGGGGGTAATGATTCTAGGATAAAGTTTGGGTACATGAGAAGTGCAATAAAACTTGACTGAAAAACTTGTCTAACTGAATTTAGTTAATATTTTTAAGAAAGATTGGGTGCGGGGAGTAAGCAAGGTTTTGCGATAGGCATCGGCAGCTTTTTTGATGGCATCAGCTTGGGTGGGATAGGAATGAATGACACTCGATAGGGTGTTTAGTCCTTGTTTGGCAACGATCGCTAGGCTAATTTCCCCAATCATTTCGCCAGCATGACGTGCCACGATGGTTCCACCTAAAATGCGATCGCTACCCTTTTGATGCAAGATTTTCACAAAACCCTCTATTTCACCATCAAAAATAGCGCGATCGACAGAAGTAAAGGGAATCTCGATCTCGTCGGTTTCTAATCCTTTAGCGTAAGCATCACTGGCATACATGCCCACATGGGCAATTTCAGGATCGGTAAAGGTCACCCAAGGCATGACGAGATCGCTCACTTTGCTCCGCCCTAGTCCAAACGGAGCGAACAGCGTATTTTTGATCGCAATCCGGGCGGCGGCATCGGCAGCATGGGTAAACTTCCAACTTGAGCAAATATCCCCTGCGGCATAGATATAAGGATTAGTGGTTTGTAGATAGTCGTTGACTATTACACCCTTTCTTTGATCGTAGGTCACATCGGCAACTTCGAGGTTTAATCCTTCCACATTAGGCGATCGCCCAGTTCCAACTAATATTTCATCAACAACTATATTTTTGTTCTCTCCATCCTTTTGATAGTGAATAATTTTGCCTGATTCTGTTCTTTCAACTCGTTCTAGTTTTGTGCTTAAGAGTAACTTAACACCTTCACGCAATAGATTAGTTTGTACAATTTCCACTGCATCTATATCTTCGCGATCTAGTAGGCGATCGTTTTTGTGAATCAAAGTTACTTCACAACCCAAACGTTGAAATGCTTGGGCGAGTTCGCAACCAATTGGACCCCCACCGATGACCGCTAATCTTTTGGGGCGATCGGTGAGTGTAAATACCGTTTCATTGGTTAGGTATCCTGCTTCAGCTAGACCTTTCACCTGTGGATGGGCTGCCCTTGCCCCTGTCGCAATTACTGCTTTTTTAAAGTGTAATCGTGCTCCGCTCACTTCCACTGATTTTTTGTCAACAAATTTTGCCGATCCGAAAAATACATCAACGCCGAGATTACGGAATCTTGTTACCGAGTCATGATGACTGATGCTTGACCGAATACGGCGCATTCTTTGCATGACAGCAGCAAAGTTAATATCAATATCTTGGGAGTGTTGAATCCCAAACGCACTAGCGTTAAGAATATCTGCAACTACTCTTGCTGAGCGAATCACACATTTAGATGGAACACAACCGACATTAAGGCAATCTCCACCCATCAGATTTTTTTCGATTAGGGCTACTTTTAAGCCTAAGCCCAGTCCTGCGGCTCCTGCGGCGACTACTAATCCTGCTGTACCTGCGCCAATTACCACTAAGTCATAACATTTAGCTGGATTGGGATTAATCCAATCTGGTGGATGCACATCGGCAAGGAGGGCTTGATTATATTCATCCATTGGTTGAATGAATGCTTCATAATTATCTAGCTCATAATTGGGAGAATGATTCATTGTTTTTAGGTAATCGATTTTATTAGGTTTTGGGTAAATTATCAGGGTCATTTCATTCTAGGTTTAGGCGACGATTTTAGTTGGTTTCAACCATCAAATGCTGAATTTTCTGAAGTCTGAAATCCCTGTAGATCCACAAAATATGAAATTTAGAATGAAACAGCCCTGGCAGTTTACCAATCACATCTAAGCCCAAAGTAGTCAGCCATCTATCCACTTGATTTTGCTGTAAAAATCATCATTAACAACGTAATGTGCTGCCGATCGGTAAGTTAAGGACAGGTGGCTTGTAAATGCTCTAAATACTTATCAATCCTTGTTGTTCCCGATTTTTCGCCTCTAGGTGGAGTTTGCTGCACGGATAACGCATATCCTTGTTTTGCATCCACATCTACTATTGACACAACCGATATC
>CAZLKI010000366.1:0-2771 GCA_964560035.1 uncultured Synechococcus sp. | reverse complement strand
GTTTAAGAGCTTTAATTTTAACTTCGACTCGTTGGGATCAATTCTGGGACAAGCTCAATCAGTATGATTTTCCCGTTGCTACCCAATAAGTGTATTATATTAAGATCGCACCCCTTCTGAGTGGTCTGAAATGAAGTTAGTTAGTTTTATTGAGTAAGATATTGCCATAATCGGTTTAGGGCGATCGCAAAAACAGCAATCTTACTCTAATAGCAATCTATATTTTTCTAGAAATCGTTTTACTTCCTTATCAGGTAGCCTTACTTTATGATCAGCATCAAATTTCAATAAGGCTTTATAGATAACATCGGGAGCAATAACGCAAGAATTATACATCTCGTCCAAAGCCCAGAGTACTCCATGAACTTCAATCTTAGAAGTAACAGCCAAAGTTCTTAGTCCACTGTCACCCGTAAGTAAAATACTGGTTTGAATGCTTTCAGCAAGTACAAAAGCAAAGCAGTCATTTATGGTCAACTTTGGATTACTTCTTGCTACTGATTGCACCCTAATAATTTCCTTGCCAGATAAGCCTAATATTTGCAAACCTTCACGTAATAAAGTTTTTTCATCTTGTGTAAAGCTCAGTAATTCTTCCTCAAAGAGAACATCTGGGATCGCAATCTCGTATGGAATTTGGAGGAAAGCCTCTATTAAAGAAGCTTTTTTTAGATCGATAAGGCAAGAGGTATCGCTAATGATTATCCGCATCTACTGCTCTGGTCCTCTTAGTCCAACTTCAACATCACTGACTGGTCGGCGTAGAAGTTCAGCGGCCTTGGGAAGTGAAATTAGATTTTCAGCTAAAGCACGATAGCAAAGCCGCTCAAAACGCTTAGGTCGTTCATATTGTCCTCGTTTTTCTATTGGCTCAATCTCTATTGGTTCAATAGTTCTCCAACTTCTAGCAATGGACTGAAAGGTGTAGGTAAGATGTGAACTTGAGATAATACCAATATCCCTAAGACGAACAAGGAAGGCAGCACCACTAACTCGATAAATCCGTTTCAAGCTAATAAGTTCGTTATAGCCCAGAGAATTGCGATGCTTGCCAACTTCACGTTCCACATGAGGACGAGGCATTAGAAAGGCACTGGCAAAGCGAGTAGCTGCTTTCTCTTCATCTTGCTCAGACAAATACTGAGGGTCGATCAAGCGATGACCTAGTTCATGTGCCAAAGTAAACCGACGGCGTTCTAAGGAGAAATTTTGATTGACTACAATTACTGGTAAATCGGGGAAATTATCTCTTTTGACAAGGCAGGTAAAACCAGATACTCGATTTGGAAGATTGACAATTAAGACTTTTAATCCTTTTTCCTCTAGTAGCTCAGTCATATTAGGAATGGGGTCAAGCCCAAGTTCCCAGTTTTGGCGAACCTGACTGGCAATTTCCTCTGCATCATCAATAGAATTAATCATCTTTTGGTTGGGCATAGGTTTTTCCCAGTCAGCACTGTCTAACTCCAGAAATTGTTCTATTTGCAGGTATCTCTCAACCCATTCGATTACTTCAGTTTCAACAAAAGCGCGATCTTTAGCATTGGTATTGGCTTTAGTACGAAAGTCAACTTGAGTAAGCTCAACACTTTGAGTATCGAGCAAATAAGCAATAGAAACCTCCAAAACTTTGCTAAGGGCAAGTAAAATATCAGAACTTGGCAACATTTCGGCGCGTTCATACTTACCGATCGCTTGTGCGGAGACTTTACCGCCAAGAGCATCAGCTAAACCGCGCAAGGAGTAGCCAGCTTTCTTTCGAGCTAACTTTATACGAGAAGCTATCATAATAAATATGGTTTACATTTTTGTGTTATAGTATCTATTGTAAACCAAAGGAGGTTTATAGAGAAGGATTTAAAAGAATAAAAGAGGTGATGAAGTAATGGCTAAGAATACAGGTAAAGGTTATCGAAAAGGTGCTGTAGACAATCGCAGTCAAACCTATAATCCTAAAACTGACCAGTATGTAAAACGTGACACTGAGACAGGTAAGTTTATGGATAATAAACAAGATGGTAAACCGTTTAAAGGTGTAAGGAAAGAGGAATAGCTAACATTCCCTGTAATATGGGCATTCGCATAGAAAGCCCTTTATTTTATCAAACTTTTTTTATGGTTATTTAATCAATATATTTCTGACTTAGATTTTATTTTATGTCTGGGTTTAGAACAATTACCAAAAGACTTTAGTTTATTGGATGCGATCGCACTTTAATTTCAAAGCGATATTTCTACATCAAAGAGTAAAAGTAAAATAAATAGGAGTATGTATATTTAGAGGATTTAATCTTACAATTTCTGAGAATATTTTTAATGCACAGAACTTTAATCGAGGCAGATTAAAGTATTCGGAGAACAGTAAGAATATAAAGAAATCACTTGATAGTTTTATAAATACGAATGGATCGCTCAACGGAAATAAAATACAGGAATATTGGTTCCCTAGTATAAATTCTAATATTTTTATTTCTCATTCCCACAAGGATGAGGATATTGCTATAAGTTTAGCTGGTTGGCTAAATGAACATTTTGATTTAGACACATTTATCGACTCATGTGTGTGGGGTCATGCAGATGAATTGCTCAAGCAAATTGATAATAACCACTGTTCCTTTCAATCTAATGGGATGACTTTTTATAATTATGAAAAACGAAATGGGTCAACAAGCCATGTTCATATGATACTTTCAACTGCACTTAGTAAGATGATCGACAATACAGAGTGCATAATTTTTCTTAATACACCCAACTCTATTAATTCCAATGAT
>CAZLKI010000365.1:0-2777 GCA_964560035.1 uncultured Synechococcus sp. | reverse complement strand
CTATGACTGATGCGATCGCTCGGCTCCGAAATAATTGAGATGGCATTAAGAAAAAGGTTGAGATATTTATGCGTACTGACACCATTTTTTATAGGTTGTTTTTGACCTTTGATGGTTTGCTATTTGAACTGCTCGGTCAACCTGTGGAAAATGCCGATCGCTATCAATTTACATCGTTAGAAGTTAAAGAAAAAGCATTTCGATTTGACGGGATTTTTATGCCCACAACTTCAGATCGACCAATCTATTTTGTGGAAGTGCAGTTTCAAGACAAACCAGATTTTTACTGGGAATTCATTGCCGAGATTAATATTTATCTAAATCAATACAAACCAGTTCAAGATTGGCAGGCAGTTGCTATCTTTGCTAACAAAAATTTAGAAGTAAAAGTATTAACCACCTATCAGCAAGAATTAATTAACAGTAAGCGGATCATCCAAATTTATCTAGATGAGATACACTCTGGATCGATTGGTATGGGATTAATTGAATTAATCGTGAGCAAAGAGTCTCAAGCCCCAAAGCTAGTACAAGAGCTAATGGAGCGTACCAGAACTGAGATTGCTGATACCACTATAAAGCAAGGCATCATAGAATTATTAGAGAGTGTTTTAGTATCGAAGTTTTCTAAGTTAAGTCGTCAGGAGATTGAAGCTATGTTTTTACTAAGTGACATCAAGCAAACAAGGGTATATCAAGATGCAAGACAGGAGGGTCGGCAAGAAGGCAGGCAGAATGAGGCAAAAACGCTACTTGTACGGTTGCTATCTAAGCGGTTTGGTAAGTTGACTAACCGCCAAGAAATAGAAATTACGGCATTATCTATTGAGAAGTTGGAAGAATTGGGTGAGGTTTTGTTAGATTTTGCCAATGCTACAGATTTAGATAAATGGTTGAATGTGTATCGGATGATTGATTAATTTACAATAATCATTGGCTGGTGACTGGTTGCTCTCGTACGACATGGCAGTAAGTCCTACTCAAATAATTAGTAAAATTTATGGCGATCGCTTACCCGCAATTGTTTTAGCCATTTTAATCCT
Source organism: uncultured Synechococcus sp. (assembly GCA_964560035.1). Classification (GTDB taxonomy): domain Bacteria; phylum Cyanobacteriota; class Cyanobacteriia; order Pseudanabaenales; family Pseudanabaenaceae; genus PCC-7502. The sequence goes on along the minus strand of CAZLKI010000365.1, from coordinate 1,734 downwards.
AGTTTTGGGCATCCAACCCAGTTTAATGGTGCGTTGGAGCGAGTCCACTGCTAAATTATTGACTCCCTTCCCTGCATCTAAATCCGTGCAAGCTTTAAAAGTATCGAGACAAGTGGCGATCGATTCCACCTTTCAAGTTCGGAATTCGGATCTTGAAGTAAAATATTCGGCACTTCTAGTTCAATAGCTCGACCATTCAGCAATTCCAAATTCAAAATTTGTAGCTCATAATGGCACTTCTTGTTGAGAATATCGTCAATAAGCTCTATATTTTTTTATTATTGACAAATTGCCAGATATGCGAATAGATAAAACCAATAAGCTACTTCTCCAATGAGTAGAAATCAATATTACCTTGGAGGCGACTGCTGATATTGGCAATTAGGTCTATATTATTTGCTACATTCTGAATTTGGAATTGCTGGTTGAATACCTTAGCCGCGCTGGTAATAGATCACAGAAGAGATTATGGTTAGACCAAAAAATTATCTCTATTTTTGTGAAAGTACTTAATTTATCTAGATAGTAACCTCAATTCATCCCATCGGTAAACCGAGGGTCTTCTTGCGGAAGAAAGATAAAAATTGAATGAAATTAGTTGCAATGCTATGATTGCGAATGTGTGAACACGAAGGAAAAATCGCTGGAAAAATCGCTATGGCTACAGGATCAGTTTCTCCCCTCGTTCTGATCGTATTGGACGGTTGGGGATATCGAGAAGAGACGGATGGCAATGCGATCGCGTCCGCTAAAACTCCAATTATGGACAGTCTATGGCAGATCTATCCTAAAACGCTACTCCAAGCATCAGGCAAAGATGTTGGACTTCCAAAAGGGCAAATGGGCAACTCTGAAGTTGGGCACCTCAACATTGGCGCAGGTCGAGTCGTGCCGCAAGAGTTAGTCCGTATTTCTGATGCCGTGGACGATGGCACTTTTTTTAATAATGAAGCTCTAGTCAAAGTTTGTAACGCCGTCAAAGCCAACGGGAGTAAATTACACCTGATCGGTTTGTGTTCGGATGGGGGAGTGCATTCGCATATCGACCACTTACTAGGTTTATTAGATCTGGCAAAATTACAAGGACTCACCGACGTTTGTATTCATGCTATTACGGATGGACGCGATACCCAACCAACTTCAGGCATAAAATACATCCAAAAAATTCAAGATTACACAATAGAGATCGGGATCGGTAAAATCGTGACAGTGAGTGGTCGTTACTACGCTATGGATCGAGATAAGCGTTGGGATCGGGTGCAAAAAGCTTACGAGGTCTTGGTTAATGACGACTTTGTTAAAAATGACGGGCGTGAAACTACCTCAGCGATCGCCGTAATCGAAAATGCCCATAGTCAACAGATCACCGATGAATTTATCCTTCCCACCCGCATAGCTTCAGGGGCAATAGAATCGGGAGATGGTGTTATTTTCTATAATTTTCGTCCAGATCGCTCCCGCGAAATTTGTCAGGCACTTATATCTCCTAAATTTACTGGCTTTGAACGCTCTCTAATTAAGCCTCTGCACTTTGCCACATTCACCCAATACGATGCCACTTTAGCAGTAGATATCGCTTTTTTACCCCAAAATCTTGACAACATGCTAGGGCAGGTCGTAGCCAAACATCGCCTTAAGCAGCTACGGGTGGCAGAAACTGAAAAATATGCCCACGTTACCTATTTCTTTGATGGTGGCAACGAAGAACCCAACGAAGGCGACGATCGCATCATG
>CAZLKI010000364.1:0-2780 GCA_964560035.1 uncultured Synechococcus sp. | reverse complement strand
ACAGCAACTCATTATAAAAAGGCTTATTTAAACTATTGCTATCATTAGCAAAATCTAACTTCAACAAATGCTGCGGCGAAAACATCTTAAATAGATCGATCAACTCGCGATCTTCCTGTTCTCTATTATTCAAGGCTTCTTGATAATCACGAATATCAAAATGTGTAAATTTGATTTCATCGATTACCGAAGCGATCGCAGGTTTCGCAATATCTTTGTAAAAAAATTCAGTTCTATCCCCACTCAGCTTCTTCTCCTCAAAATCAGTAAATTGCCTAACCAGAGCCTTATTCTGAGCAAACTGATCCTCGAAAATTTTCGCATCAAAAATAAACCATTCATAAATATTAGTCACCACCAAATATCTAATCTCTAGATTTCTGCCCGTAATTCTCTCCCGCAAAAAATATAAAACTAACTCCTGAAAAGCCTTTGTATTCAGATTCTCAACCTTGAGCATCTCCCCCTTATTAGTCGGACTTTTTACTTCTAAAATCACCCCAACCGAACTTTTTGCATTCTTGCCATTGTGAATAACTAGATCGTTCCGCCCCTTCGTATTAATGAAATAGTTGGAGCTATAATAAGTATTCTTTAAAAAGTCAGAAACTAAATTCTTGTGAAATTCTTCCGATTCCCCATGATTAATTTGTTCGAGCAACCGACTTAGATTAGTTTCAAACGCCTCAAAATTTTCGCGATCGGGCTTCACCTTCACAAACGCTTTATTTAAAGATTCTCTGGGTGATAACTTGTAATCTTTCATGATTTACTCTTGCAATTCCCCTCATCATACTCAAAGTCCTAACATAAGATGAAATTTGGTCAACGTGAAAAATTTGGTTAGCACGATCGCCAATGCCCTCGCCATGCACGAAAAGCTGATGCTGCATGGTATCCGCTATCGCCCCAATTACAAGATCGCGATCGCATTTTATGTTTATCCAAATTGCGATCGCCATATCACAAACTCGTAATGCGATCGCTTCTAATAAACCTCATCATGAGAGCCAATATTGAGCAACAAAATAGAATCTAAATCAGATTCAGGATTTTCCACAAACTCAAACAATAATCGATAGCTGTAATCCACAGAACATGACCAAATATCTGATAAATCACTAATCAGCTTATGAGTTCTCAAACTAGGATGAAAAGGATCTTCCATTAACTGTCTTAACGCTTTCTCAATTAAAGGTCGTAATTGAGGATTTTTACGGATCAAACGCTTAAAAGCTCTTATGGATTTTGGAGTCCAGTCAATACTTCTCAACTATCCAACTCTGTCAAAAAATCATCAACAGAACCAGACTTAAATTTTCCTTCTCGATACTCTTTCTGCACCTCTCTAATTTCTTGTACAACCTGCTCGCGATGACGCAACTTTAGGCGATTATGTAAAACATCAAGCAAAACAGCCTGATCGTCTACGGATAATAGTTCAACAGCATTGAGAGCTTCTTGAAATAATGAGGTTTGCAATGTTTGACCCATAAGAGAATTTACTGAACAACCTTGATTTTGATTATACATACATCGGCTAAAGATGATCGCCTTTTACATTTAGCCAAAAATGCGATCGCCGTGACCAAAAATGAAAACATATCCATACGCAAAATGTGAAGCTCAAAAATTAAAGCAGCTATAATTAACGAGATAGACTTGGTTGTTGTTTACAGAGTCAGGATTACCTCATGTCGTATAGCGAATTCAAAACGATCTCTCAGGTACAAGAAAACTTTGGTTTGACTGTAAAAGAATCTGAAAATCTATTTGCGGATATTCAGCCCTTAATAATCAGTGATTATCTTCAACAAACTCTTAAACGTAATCTTCCACTTGCTAATGGGATTAATACAGAAAAAGCGCGATCTGAGCTTTTGATAGCACCAATATTATTAGAAGTGCGTCAGATTTTTCATGAACAAGTCGGATTCTTCTCTGGAACGGAATTTAATGTTGATACAGAAGTTGGCTTAAATGGATTTTGTGATTTTATTTTGACCGCATCTACGGAAATTTATGAGGTTGTCTGTCCAGTAATTACCCTTGTCGAAGCGAAAAACGAAAATATTAAAGGTGGCTTAGCTCAATGTATCGCCGAGATGGTTGCTGCTCAGAGGTTTAATTCCAGAAGTAATAAAAATTTTCCTATTTATGGAGTTGTAACAACAGGAATAATTTGGAAATTTCTACGTCTTGAGGAGAGAACTATTTGGATCAATCAAGAAGATTATTTTGTTAAGGAAATTGGTAAACTACTGGGTATCTTATCTAGCCCTTTCCAAGTCTATTTCTCATAAGGGATTATTAGTGATATTTCTGCGATCGCATTTTATATTTATCCAACTAGCGATCGCGATAAACCTCTCGACGATGACCAACTGAGACAACCACAACAACCACAACCTTATCAATAATTTGATAGAGAACCTGATAATTCCCTACCCTCACCCGATAGATATCCTTTTCACCTGAAAGTTTCCTAACTCCTATCGGTCTTAGTTCATTTGCCAATGATTGAATAGTGCGAGATACTTCCTGACGAACCTGAATAAATAAACCTTTTAGCTGTCTTGTCGCCTTTGGTAATATCTGAATTTTATAGGACATCTAGACCTGATTGACTGACAAAAATCTAAGAAGCCTAGTCAAGAGTAAGAGCAAAGAACTGAATACGAAAGAACTTCTGAGCGTGCTTTTTAAGAGAAGCGATGGCAGGATTGGGATCAAAATTAGAAGTAAAAGATGAAAGAGGCAAAAAAGCCCAGTTTTTGGTT
>CAZLKI010000363.1:0-2838 GCA_964560035.1 uncultured Synechococcus sp. | reverse complement strand
TCATTAATCTTCACTTGCTTTTTGGGCGGCTAAAACAGGTTATAAATTAAAGACAAAAAGTCGATCAGGGTGATTAGCTCTATGAAGTTGAAAAGCATCAAGCTTAGCAAGATTAAGAGCCATCAAACTAGCGTTGAAGTGAAAGTCAAGTTTAGTTAAATCCCGAGCTTGACAATCGGTTAATCCTGTAAACTGCTTAGCATCGCGAAAGATAATGATTCTAAGATTCTAAAACTTTCGTTTCAGCAGTCCGTACTTAGGCGCAAAAATCATTGCTACTAGGAATAAAAGAGTTTGTAAAACCACAATACAGCCACCCGTAGAAGCATCAAAATGAAAGCTAATATAGATACCCATAATATTAGAAAACACCGCAGATAAGACCGCATAGCCGATCATGTGATCGAACCGATCTGTCAATAAATAGGCGATCGCCCCAGGAGTTACCAACATTGCCACAACTAAAATAATACCCACAGCCTGTAAGGCAACCACAATAGTTAAAGATAGTAAAGTGAGCAACACATAGTAGAGAAATTCCACATTTAAGCCAATGGAACGGGCATGAATCGGATCGAAGCAAAATAACAGTAAATCTTTTTTCAAGATCGAGACCATAACTAGGGTAAAAGTACCAATAATCAAAGTTTGAATGAGATCGGGTGTGGAAATGCCTAAAACATTGCCAAATAGAATGTGTTTAAGGTCAATATTGCTAGGGCTTTTAGAAATTAGGACTAGTCCCAAGGCAAAGAATCCCGTAAATACCAAGCCAATTACCGTATCTTCTTTAATGCGAGTGTGAGATTTAATAAAACCGATCGCCAGCACCGAGCCAACCCCAAATACAAAAGCTCCGATCGCAAAGGGAAGCCCTAAAATATTTGCCAAGACGACACCAGGAGTTACAGAGTGAGACACCGCATCCCCCATCAAAGCCCAACCCTTGAGCGTCATGAAGCAAGATAGTACCGCACAGACAATACCGATAAAACCACTAATCAGAATAGCCCGTACCATAAAATCATAGGCGAGGGGAGCCGTAAACCATTCCACAACTGCCATAGCTATTCCCGATCCTGTTTACGATTTGTTTGAATATTAGGGAGAATTTCACCAAAGGTACGAGCGAGATTTTCTTGGGTAAAAATATCTTGAGTTGCCCCATAAGCCAAAATGGTTTGATTGATGAAAACTACTTGATCGCAAAAGGTGGAAATAGAATTTAGATCGTGGGTAGAAATTAAAATTGTATGTCCCTGTGCCTTTAACTCCAGAAGTAACTCAATAATCGCCTTTTCGGTTTTTACATCTACGCCCGTAAATGGTTCATCTAAAAGCATCACCTTTCCTTGCTGTGCCAAAGCTCTAGCTAAAAATGTGCGTTTTTTCTGCCCCCCCGATAGTTCGCCAATTTGCCGATCGCGGAAATTCCACATTTGTCCCTTTTCAAGGCTATCTCTAACCACTTGGCGATCGCTTTTGCTAGGAATCCGTAAAAAATTCATATAGCCATAGCGTCCCATCATCACCACATCCGCTACGCTTACTGGAAAATTCCAATCCACTTCTTCCGCTTGGGGAATATATGCCACCAATCCTTGTTTTTGGGCAAGGCGCATCGGTAAATCATTAATCAAAACTCGACCCGAACTAGGAGTCACAAACCCCATAATTGCCTTAAATAAAGTCGATTTGCCACTACCATTCATGCCTACTAATCCAGCGATCGCTCCTGATTTCAAATTCAGGTTGGCACCATGTAAAGCAACTTTTCCGTTATAGGTAACCGTCAGATTTTCAACTTGAATGCTCATAATTTTTTGCTTTTATTTGGCTTTCCAACCACTGACTAAAGTATTGACGTTGTATTCCAGTAATTTGAGATAGGTCGGTGCCACTCCATCTGGAGGCGATAGTGAATCCACATAAAATACTCCCCCAAACTTGGCTCCTGTTTGATTAGCAACTTCTTTTTGAGCATCAGCCCGCACCGTACTTTCACAAAATATGACTGGAATTTTTTCGGCTTTGACCGTATCTATTACTTGGCGAATTTGTTGCGGTGTACCTTGAGTATCAGCATTTACCGACCATAGATATAATTCTTTGAGTCCATAATCCCTAGCTAAATAGGAAAAAGCTCCCTCACAGCTCACGATATAGCGATGGTTTGGCGGCAGTGTAGCAATGGTTTGGCGCAGTTGTCGATCGATGTTTTCGATCTCTTGGCTGTAGGATTTAGCATTGGCATCATAGGTAGCAGCATTATCTGGATCGATTTCAACCAGAGCTTTACGGATATTTTCGACATAAAGCAACGCATTTTGGGGTGACATCCAAGCGTGGGGATTGGGTTTACCTGCGTATCTATCACCACTAATTAAAACGGGAGTTATGCCTTCACTAAGGGTGACATGGGGAATATTCTTAAGATTGCTATAGAATTTATCTGCCCAACGTTCCAAACCGAAACCATTATCTAAAATTAAATTAGCTTTTGCTGCCCTGACCAAATCACTGGGTGTGGGTTCGTAGCCATGAATTTCCGAGCCGATTTTTGTTAAAGACTCCACGATCGCCTTATCGCCCGCCACATTCTGCCCCATGTCAGCCAGAACGGTAAAAGTAGTCAGAATAACCTTAGGATTTTTAGGGTTACTAGATAATTTGCCATTAGTAGAAGCACACCCGCTCAAAACTAGCCCTAAAACTAGAGCAGGAAACCATTTAAGAGGATAAGTATTGATTGCCACAAATTTTCATAATCATTTCATATTTACAGTTTATCGGAAAATTGGGTTTAAAACCTCGTCCTTCAGGACGACTTTATATTCT
>CAZLKI010000362.1:0-2863 GCA_964560035.1 uncultured Synechococcus sp. | reverse complement strand
CATCTCTCCATTTTAAACTTTTTCCTGCTTTCCTTTGGGGGGGTCGAGCAATTACAACCGAAGTATAGCGATCGCATTGCCTATTACTTAAAAATCATGGTGAACGGACAAAATTTACAAAGTTCGCTAATACCTTAATGCCATGTTCTGAGGACTTTTCGGGATGAAATTGCACTGCCATTAAATTATTGTGGGCGATCGCTGCTGTTGCCCTTTGACTTCCATGTTCGGTATATGCAGCTATGTAATCAGGATTAGTAGGTACGGCAAAATAAGAATGGACAAAATACATCCACGGACGATCGGGTAATTCTTGCCAAAGCGAACATTGGGGTTGAGTGATTTGTAGTTGATTCCAACCGATATGCGGAATAGTAATATTTGGCTCTGGTTTGAATCGCTTTACCATGCCTGAAATTACGCCCAAACCCAATTCTTGCCCTTCTTCACTGCCTTCAAATAAAATTTGCATTCCCACACAAATACCTAAAAATGGTTTGCCACAGGCGATCGCTTCTTTAACTATTTCTTCTAATTTATGGGATCTAAGATTTTGCATACAATGATCGAACGCCCCTACTCCAGGCAATAACACCCCATCGGCAGAGATAATTTCTTTGGGATCGGAAGTAACGATCGCTTTTGCCCCTGCTTTTTCTAAGCCCTTACAAGCAGAATGTAAATTTCCGATGTCATAGTCAATTACAGCGATCGCAGTCACGTTATCTCTCCCAAATTCCTTTCTAGTATTGTCTTCTAACATATAGCTGCCGTGTAAATTCTAAACTATGCTCCTAACGATATTCGCTCTGGAAATTGAATCGTAGGATAGAAATTATTGGGAATATTAGTTAAATCATATACTCCCGCCCAAGCTGCTAATAGGCGATCGCCTAAATCCATACCAAGTTTTGAATTACCAAGTTTTACATCCTCAAATGGGATATATCCTAAATAAGCCGCCGCGATCGCCAAGATCGAAATTTGAAAACTACCTGCACCTTGATTTACCAACTTCCCACTGTAAGGAGTACTAAGAAAACAATAGAGTCCATATTCTAATGTATCCTCAGCAATTACAGAACGGGCGATCGCGCGACTTTCTCCTTTTTCGGCTAGAGAGTTTGCCAAACGTAATTGAGCGCAAAATTCAGGATAAGGTTTGAGATAATTTGAAATCTTAGAAATAAAACTGCGGGGCTGCATTTCTCCTCGACAACAAAGGGCGATCGCCAAGGCAATAACTAAATATTCACATTGAAGCTCGTCTTGAAGTTGATTAAAATACTCGGTTAAATTTACTAAATCTTGATGGTGGTATAGTCCTAAGATAATTACTTTTAATTCTGGAGATGAATTCTTTGGTAACGAATTGGGATCGCTTGTAATGACATCATCAATTAATCCAGTAATTAATTTAGTTAGTTCTACTGGCTCTCGATCGATTTGAGCCGAAACTAGAACATTTAAGACGCAATGAAATCTCCGTTTGAGAGAATGATGATTAGAAAAATTACCCATAACTATGCTCGCAATTAATCTCATTAATCTTTGATCTTTTTCCACGCTGACTGAGCGACATTTTTGAGGAGATCGCTAGTATTTTTAGCTTTCTCTTGAATATTAGTTTGGGTTTGCTTTAAGCTTTTTTGCAGTTTTTCTTGAGCCTCTAGCCTTGAGCGATCGACGGTTTCTGTAACTTTATCGATGTTTTCATTAACGCGATCTACTGCCCATGTATCCACGCGATCGACAGTTTGTGTAGCTTTGTTTAATGCTTGCTGGTATGTATTTTGGGCAGAGATTTTTACGATTTGTAACTGCTTTTTTAATTGAGCTTTAATTTTTTGGATTTTCTCAGGTTGAGTATTCGTCTGCTCTTCAGGGTTTTTAGTAGAGTTTTGAGTGGAATTCTCATTAGCTGCTTTAGGTTCATCGGTCATAATAATTCGTGATGAATAATAATTTGTAAGGATTTAATTAACTTAAATCTGCTTTAATTCTGCCATAATTTCTACACCACGGGATGTGCCTAATCTGGTCGCGCCTGCATCAATTAAAGCGATCGCTTGCTCTAAAGTCCGAATGCCACCCGAAGCTTTAATCCCAACTTTGTTGCCACCGATGGATTTTAATAATTTAACTTGCTCGATTGTGGCTCCACCCGCCCAGCCCGTGCTAGTTTTCAAAAACATTACGCCTGCTTCGATACAAACTTCTGCCGCCAAGACTTGCTCGTCTTGAGTTAATAAATTCATCTCTAAAATTGCCTTGACTGGAACTCGCGTAATTTCACAAATTTGGGCGATTTCGGCTAACAAAGCATCACCATTTCCAGCTTTAATTAGTCCTAAATTAATTACTACATCTAACTCTTTAGCCCCATTTTCTATAGCTTCTTGCGCTTCATACAGCTTTGTAGATGGAGTACTAGCACCGCTAGGAAACCCGATCACGGTTGAAACAACAACTCGCTTCTTATTCAAATAATCTACCGCCCGTTTGACATAACAAGGATACACACACACACTAGGAAACCCATAGCGATCGCTTTCATCACAGGCTCGATCTATTTGTTCGGGCATGGCAGTAGGATCGAGTAGCGTATGATCGATATAAGGGGCGGGATTAATTTCAGATTGAGACATTTATCCTAATTGCGCTTAACAATATTGCTCTTACGATGTTTGGGTAACGAGAATCTTGAATCCTAATGTTACCATGCCTTAAATTTAAAGACTTGAATTTAAAGACTTATAAGTACTTAGACTAAATCAAGCTCAGAATCACGATTAATTTAAGAGATGAATTGATTAAAAACAGTACAAAACTTATCTTTTCTTTTTTCTATAGAGTTCTAGCT
>CAZLKI010000361.1:0-2886 GCA_964560035.1 uncultured Synechococcus sp. | reverse complement strand
ACCCATCAGAGTCCTAGCAGAGACATCAGTTAAATCCACCTTGCCATCGTACTTATGTTTTCTGCCACGGGGCTTCGGCTCACCTGTATAGATATAACGTAAATCAGCATCACAGCGCAGTTTACCAATCACATCTAAGCACAAAATAGTCACGCCATTTAGGCACTTGATTTTACTCTGTAATTTTGGTAGAGTCACCCTAATTCTGTTCATTGGGTGCTTTTGTTAACTATTTACATCTTATCCGATGAATAGCTTTTTTGCCCTTTTTCCTAAAACTGTCCAAACTATTGGTGATAAAAAATATGAATATAGTATTGTTTACAGGTATTGTTATGTTTGCTTGTTCGAGTTTGTATTTTTGGTTTACTTCAAAAAAAGAATTTAACTCAGCTTTTTTGGTAAGCTTCATTACCTTGATCAGCTATATCATAATGTATGAAGGCAGGTTTTTGATTGGTGATTCTTCAGATACGGGATTGTATTGGACGCGATGGGTATTCTATGGTCTCAGCTGCGCTCTTTTGACTCATGACATATCCAAACAGCTAAATATTGCAAAAGGTATTCAGTGGCTTGCAGTCGCACTCACCCCAATTGTCATGTTCACTGGAGCACTTGCATCTGTGTATTCTGGAACTTACAAATGGGTCTGGTTTGTGATTAGTAGTATAGCTTTTTTGGCAATTGCTAAGATCTATTATTCAACTAAATCTGCCGAATTACCAAGAATATCGATATACTTTTTGTTTGGATGGTCAGTATTTCCACTAGTGTTTTTAATCTCTTCAGAAGGCTTGAATATTATTAATAATTCTTTTGCAGGTACAGCGTATCTCGTATTAGATTTGTTTACTAAAATTATTTTCTATATACAGTATTCTAATTTACAAAAAAAGTTGTGACTTTAGAATGTGCTGAGTTATAGTTTTCAAATTCTCAATACTCAGTTTCGAGATCTACTCAAACTGGTTAAAAAGCTGACTTGAATATGAAAAAATTATTTGTGTTTTATAGGTTGCTCGGTGCAGTTGATGATGCTTTATTCGGCGGCAAAAATAGCAAAGTCACCCAGTTTCAGCAAAAACATTATCCAGTAATTTCGGTGGATACAAAGAAGAAAGAACTAACTGGTAACTTTAAGAATAATGGGTAGGAGTGGGAGCCGAGCAAGCAGCCAGTCACAGTAAACCTGCATAACTTTAAGGATAAAGAATTGGGCAAAGCCATTCCCTATGGAGTCTATGATTTATCGTCCAATTAAGGTTTGGTTAGTGTTGGGGTCACCCATGATACCGCCGAATTTGTGGTAGAAACGATTCACCATTGGTGGGAGGCGATGGGCAAACCACTCTACCCAAAAAGTAAGCATTTATTGATTACGGCTGACTGCGGCGGCAGTAATGGTTATCATACCAAACTCTGGAAGTTAAAGCTCCAAGAATTTGCTGACCTTACTGGATTGACTATTGATGTCTGCCATTTCCCTCCAGGCACGAGTAAGTGGAATAAAATCGAACATCAAATGTTTTCCCATATTACCCAAAACTGGCGATCGCCTCCTCTAACCAGTCTTCAGGTTGTGCTTAATTTGATTGGCAACACTACTACTCAAAAAGGCTTGAAAATTCGGGCTAGGTTGGATGAAGGTATCTACGATACGGGTATTAAAGTTTCTGATGCTGAGTTCAATTCTATTTCTCTCCACAAAAGGCGTTTTCACGGTGATTGGAACTATCAAATTAGTCCGAAATTACCTCCTTAATTGCTCAAGTTATTTTTATACGCTGCCTAACCCCGTAAACTGCTTAGCATTACGGAAGATGAATTCAACCTGAAATCTGGGCTTGGAGAAAGTCAGAATATCCTTTCGGTCGATGTTGATATCAGTGGAGAATAAAAGTACTCGCCCAGTACGGCTAGGATTACGAGAATCCAGCAGATAAGAGATCGCAGCTTAGACGCTTAAAGCGCTGAATCAAAAAAACAAATAGAAGGACGACTCTAGTTCCTTCTATTTGACTGATAAAAAATTCCGTTCTTCTAAAATCCTGACTATCTTAAGTACACTTTCCTCTACGGATTCTTGGTGAGTAAAGCAAATAATGTCAGGTGTTAAAGGAGGTTCATAAGGAGCATCAATACCCGTAAAGTCTTTAATTTTGCCAGATCTTGCTGCTGCATATAATCCTTTCACATCACGGGATTCACACACTTCAATAGAGGCATTAACATATACCTCAAGAAAGTTATTAGTTGTCGATCTCATCTCATCCCGAATATAGCGATATGGACTAATTAGGGCAACTATGACAATTACACCATTCCTACTCAGTAAGTTAGCAACATAACCAACCCTCCTAATATTCATATCTCTGTCATTTTTTGAATAGCCTAATCCTTGGGATAAGTGTGTACGCACACAATCCCCGTCAAGCATCTCAACATTTACAGACATTTTGATGATTAAGTCCTGTAAACCTTTAGCAATAGTAGTTTTACCAGCCCCACTCAATCCAGTTAGCCAGACAATCATATCATTTTCACTATAAAGTATACTCACTGAGCTAAGCCCAGAATTCTAGATCAAATTCTGGTCAAGTGCCTATAACATTATCCTTTCATCTGAATTAGACTTTTCAATTGTCAACATTTGTTTATCTTCTAAATTCAAATAAATCTGATATAAATCAAATGCGGAGCGAACTAACGAATCATATTTTGCGCTCTTAAGCTCCATTCGTGCTTTTTTGTTAGTTGGATCGGTTTCATGGGATAGGAACTGTATCGGAGTTGCTGCATTAAATTTTGTCTTAAATTTTCTATTGACCTGCTTCACAATGTCATCAAATTCTGAAAACACTCTGGGAAAAGAAGCAACGACAA
>CAZLKI010000360.1:0-2905 GCA_964560035.1 uncultured Synechococcus sp. | reverse complement strand
GGGCTGATTCCATGAATAGAGTGTGAGGAATAAAGATATTCTACCAACGTAATTACATTAAACATCAATTAGCTATGGTTATAAGGTAAGAATGTTATATTACAAGGATAAATTACCTAAACTCAGTTACACTAACACTTAAATTAGCAGAGGAGCTCAAGTGAGATTCACTAAACTTGAAATCACGCACTGGCAGCAGTTTGAAAAAATTGACATATCCATTCATGAAAGATTAACGATTCTTACAGGTGCAAATGGAAGTGGTAAAACAACTTTATTAAATATCCTAGCTAAACACTTTGGCTGGGAAAGACTTTCCTTAGCCACTCCAAAGTTAAATAGAATTACAGGAGGATACCATTTCCCTCCGCGTTTATACCGTGGTGAGGATCAGAGTAATAATAACATTATTGGTAAGATAGGATACTCTGACTAATGCTACAACCGATATTTTGATACCTAGTAGCAGCTCTACAGAATATCAATTATTTTTCCAGAATGCTAACCAGTTGAAAGGATTTTTTATTCCTTCCCATCGCTCAGTATTTAGATATCAAAAGACTGAGTATATATCAACAGCAAAAAGGAATAGAGTCCAAGCATTTGATGAAGTCTCAAATATAAATAAACAAATACACATGGGGCATTCTAATCAATCTTCCAGTTTTGTAATGAAAAATATATTGATTAGTTGGTTAATTAAGGGCTACGGAGTTACAAATTTAAGTGGTATAGAAATTATGCCTCGTGATGAGGAACAAAGACTAAACTTTGAAGGATTTCAGTCTGTATTAAGAAAAGTTCTGCCACTGTCTTTAGGGTTTGAGAGTTTAGAGATTAGAGATATGGAGGTTGTATTTGTTTGTAATGATAGAAATGATGAATTTTTGTTAGAAACCACATCAGGTGGAATTAGTGCGTTAATTGATATCGCTTGGCAGATTTTCATGTTTTCTACTCAAGAGAATTCGGATTTTACGGTCATAATTGATGAGATTGAGAACCACCTCCATCCCACAGTGCAGAGAACTATTCTCCAAAATTTGATTAATGCTTTCCCAAATGCCAGATTTATAGTTTCTACTCACAGTCCTTTGGTTGTTGGATCGGTTAAGGATTCATCCGTATACGCTCTTAGATATAACGAGAATAACAAGGTTATTTCTGAGCATCTTGATTTAGTTGACAAAGCCAAAACCGCATCGGAAATTTTAGATGAAGTGCTTGGAGTTTCCTTTACCATGCCCGTATGGGTAGAGGATAAGCTGAATGAAATAATTAATGCTTATTCCAAGAAAGAATTAACCAATGATTATTTTCCCAATCTTAGAGAAGAGTTAGGAAATGCGGGACTTAGTACTTTAATGCCCTATGCCCTCCAAACCGTTGTGGAGAATAGGCATGATTAAGTTGACACGACCCACTTGTCCCAACTTGAAAGCCCTAGAAAATAAAGACTACAAACATCATAAAAACCGAGAGGCATTAAAAATCGCTAATAGTGATAAATGTATGTACTGCGAGAGTAAGATTTCGCACAGTAGTTTTCCGAACATTGAGCATATAAGACCTAAAGCGAAGTTTCCCGAACTTACTTATGAGTGGGAAAATTTAGGCTATGTCTGTGAAAGATGCAATAATGCCAAACTTGATAAGTTCTCTGATGAGACTCCTTATTTAGATCCATATTCAGAAGATCCATCTTTTCACCTCTATGCTTTTGGGACTTGGTTATTTCCTAGAAATGGAAGTGAAAGAGGAGAAATAACTGTTCATGAAATTCATCTAAATAGACCCGAACTAATAGAAAAACGAAAGGATAGGATAAATGCTATTCAAAAAGCTATAAATGCTTGCTCTAGGACAAACTCAGAAAAGCTTAAAAATTTGGCAATGCAAGAATTACGTAAATAAGCAGAACCTGATAAAGAGTATTCATTATTTGTAAAAGCATTATTCAAAGCAAATTTCACATAAAGCGATCGCCTATATCGCCTATTAATTAACCATTAACAATTTCAGCCTGAGATCAATATCATCTTTAGTCTTAATCAGTAAGCCCTACTTTACAAGATTGTATTAAGACTTTGTCTTTAGTGGCTAGTAGGTTTAGATTTAAGTTAAATTTAGATAGATCCTAATTTTCAAACTTATTTTCAGACTTAATTTTTCAGACATTATGACTACCTCAACTTTTAACACATCTAAATCTCAAGAAATTTTTAATCAAGCCAAACATCTTATGCCCGGTGGGGTAAGTTCTCCCGTGCGCGCGTTTAAGTCGGTGGGTGGGGAGCCAATCGTGTTCGATCGCGTCCAAGGGGCGTATGCTTGGGATGTTGATGAAAATAAATATATTGATTACATTGGTAGTTGGGGTCCTGCCATTGTCGGTCACGCTCATCCAATCGTAATTGAGGCGATCGTTAAAGCTACTTATAAAGGTACGAGTTTTGGCGCACCCTGCATTTTAGAGAATGTCTTGGCAGAAATGGTAATTGAGGCGGTACCAAGTATCGAGATGGTGCGGTTTGTAAGCTCTGGAACCGAGGCTTGTATGTCGGTATTGCGCTTGATGCGAGCGTTTACAGGTCGAGATAAGATTATTAAGTTTGAAGGCTGCTATCACGGTCATGCCGATATGTTTTTGGTCAAGGCTGGATCGGGCGTGGCAACTTTAGGTTTACCCGACTCTCCCGGTGTACCTAAATCTACAACTGCCAATACCTTAAATGCTCCTTATAACGATTTAGATGCGGTTAGGGCATTATTTGCAGCAAACAAAGATCAAATTTCAGGAATTATTATCGAGCCTGTGGTGGGTAATGCGGGTTGTATTATTCCGAAAGCGGGATTTTTAGAAGGTTTGAAGGCGATCGCCCATGAAAATAATGCTCTATTAGTA
>CAZLKI010000359.1:0-2911 GCA_964560035.1 uncultured Synechococcus sp. | reverse complement strand
CTATCTGGTAAGTTGTCTCGTTGAATTAGGAATCCCCGTACTCTAGCACGAGGAGTGTCAACTTTCTAGCTTTAGCTTTAAGGCTTTGCAGTGGGATAAATAATCAAAAGCATAAATAACCAACCTCAACTAAAATTTTAAAAGGAATAAAATTAAGCAAGAATAAATTTCTAAAATTCAAATAAGATTTAATTTAGTAACTCAATCAGCAATCCTATGCCGCTAAAATCTACAACCCGTCACATTCACATTTTTGCTGCCACGATTGAGGACAATGCCCTAGTCGATAGCGAAAGCACCCTAACTATAGATGTCGATCCCGATGACGAGTTAACTTGGACAGATGGATCAGTTAAAAAGGTCTATAGTAAATTTGAAGAATTAGTGGGGGCATATCAAGGTGCGGACTTAACTGAATACAATATTCGTCGCATCGGGTCAGATCTCGAGCATTTCGTGCGATCGCTTTTGCAAAAAGGTGAGGTTACCTACAATCTCAATCATCGCGTCTTAAATTACAGTATGGGATTACCGCAAATTGTCAAAACTGAAGCGATCGAACAAGCTGAGTAGACAGATCTATCTATAATTTAGATTCTAAAACTTTGGTTAAAAATCTGTAAAAATCGCTTAAATAATGTATCGAGCTAATTAAAGAGCTAATTAAAAAACTACCTGAGATCGAAATTATGTCAGAAGAAGTAACCGTTCCTAGCGAATCCCAACCTTTAGAGAATAAAACTAGCGAAACTAAAACTACGGCTGCTAAGGCGCCAGAAACTCCCGATGCTAAAACAGCCGAACCTAAAGCAAAAGCAAAAGTCGAAAAAGTTAAGCAACCTACCCTTGAAGAACTTCCCTTTGCAGAATTTATTGGTAGCCATTACATCCCTGCTCTAACCAAGGCATTTACCCAAGTAGGGATTGCAGACTTAAATCTCGACATCGAAGATTTACAGATTAAAGGCAACTGGAAAAATCAACTTCGTAATTTCACGATCTACTTCGCCAAGCAAGATATTAACGGACAAAAAGCCTTTTCCTGTTGGGTTGCTGGTACTAAGCCTTCAGTAATTGAGCCATTTTTAATAGACGAACGCAAAGCCACTCTAGATTTAATGGTGTTTGCTGTGATGCAGAGGCTCAATGCCGAAAAATGGTTAGGGGCAAACTAAACACCGAAAGTGTCAATAAAAGTGTCAATAAAAGTGAAAGTGTGAATTTAAATCAAACTGTGAATCAGACTGTGAAACAAATTGGCTTGGTTATTCTAACTATATTGGCGATCGCTTTTATCGGTCTATCTTTAGCCGAAAGTGCAAATACGCCCCAAGCTCAAACTCGTCTCGATCTGATGCAAACAGATTTAGTTTTACAAGTAAGCGCATGGCAGCCAAATGATAAAGAGCAGCTAACTTTAAGGAATTTATTAGTCGGAGCCGATCCCCAAGATATCTATTTGCAGTCGATAGAATCATATAAAAAAGCTTTGAGTACTAACCAATCGGTGTTAGCTATATCCTCATCCAATCAGACCTCTCGCCAAACGTTGCAAAATATTAACGATTTAAGTCTGCGACTGGGCGTAATTTATGCCAAGGTTAATAAAATTTCAGAAGCGATCGCAGTTTGGCAACAAGTTTCATTTCAAGATTCCAATATCGCTCAAGTCCTGAGAGGCTTATGGTCGGAGCCATCTCTAATTTTTCCCGATGCTGAAATTCAAATTCGCTCTAGTCTCAATGGGTGGTTTGGGACAGAGGCACTAAAGCAACTTTATCAGGAACAGCAAAGATCTAATGCGATCGCCGATCTAAATCTAGTTCAAGAAATAGATGCTCAAAAAGCGGTAGAACGACTCATACTTACCAGCAGTGTTACTTTAATCGGTGGGGCTTTAGGCATTGTTTCGATCGCTATCTTAGGCTTACAAAGATTATTCTTTGCCAAAAGTTCGCCACTACAGCCAAGCTTAGATATAAAATGGCACACTCCTTGGCAATTACCAAAAGTTTGGGAAGTAATGGTGTTATGGTTTACGGCATATGTGGCAGTATCTCAAATATTTTTACCGATCGCCCTGCATTTATTAAATATTTATCCCGACAATAGCTGGAATTCAAGGGATAGATCGATTTTTATTTTGCTCCCTTATATCGCCTCAATGGCACCCATGCTCATCATCTTTAGAACTACGCTAAGAGAATTTTTACCTTTTCCCAAGCACCTATTTAAATTCAAATTTTGGACTTGGACTTGGTTGGGTTGGGGCTTGGGTGGATACATTGTGGCAATTCCTATAGTCCTAATAGTTTCAGTTATCAATCAAAAGTTATTAAGCGGACAAGGCGGGAGCAATCCTTTGCTGCCACTTCTGATTGAAGATCGAAATAATACGGCTAAGTTAGTTCTATGGATGACCGTGGCGATCGCAGCACCGTTTTTTGAGGAATTATTATTTAGAGGATTTTTGCTACCGTCTCTAATTTCGGGGTTAGGTAATCGCAGAGGAGCGGAAACTGATTCCTTAAATATTTCGCTGATAACTTGGCTGGGAATTTGCGCTAGTGGTTTACTGTTTGCGATCGTCCATTTAAATTTGGCGGATATCTTACCACTAACTGCACTTGGGATCGTAATGGGATTTGTATATGTGCGATCGCAAAATCTTTTAGCCCCGATGCTAGTTCATGGGCTTTGGAATAGCGGCACGTTTTTTACTCTGTTGATACTAAGTGGATCGTAGATGCATGATTAATTTGGGGTGAAGTAAAAATTTGATAACCATTACTGCACTGACGTTTTGACTGATACATGGCAATATCAGCATCTCTAAGTAACTCTTCCGAAGATGTATATTCAGACGTAACGATCGCAATCCCAATACTCGCGCCAATAAAAACTTTATTTC
>CAZLKI010000358.1:0-2972 GCA_964560035.1 uncultured Synechococcus sp. | reverse complement strand
CATAGGCTTGCGCTATCGCGCCGATACACGCGATCAATTACATAAAGCAAAGGTTACTATGAATATCAAATTCTCTCATAAAGGTTACAAATGCACAATTTCTCGGAAAAGCTATTACTTAATAGCAGAAGTGCAGGTATCAAGTATAAAAGAAGAAAAAGCATTTAGAGAATATGCTGAATCAAGGTTATCAGAAGTGCTAGTAGACTTAACGGTTGAGATACTTAAAACACAGTTCATCTACCTAGTAGAAAGATTTCTCCGAACCTATAAAGTAGACTATCCGTTATATCCAAAGCCCGAACTGCCAAATGCCAAGATTGATGTTACAGCAAATGAAGGAATTTACTTAGTTCCAGATAACTATGGAGTGTACCGAACCTCGAAGTTTAGAGTGTTTCCAGAATCCAATCTTAGGGTACTACCGTTGCATTTACCAATTCCTGTAGGTAATAAACCTAAACGCAACCGTAGACCAGTAAAACGAGCTGCTTAATGTTAATTAAAAGTAAAGTCTTCACTACGAAGATTTTACTATTTTTTTTCAGAATATATAGGTACGGCTTGCGCCAGTGCTTGTGTAAAAAGCCATAATTCTACGGTTATAAAAATCCATGACAAATATTGACTTAGATAAACAACGAATAGTAATGTGCATTGAATTTTTACCTGAGACAGAAAGCACTGAAAGAATGGTAATAATTTCAATTAATGGAGAGATGGGAATGCCCACGATCCGCAAGATTGATCTTGCCGCATTTACGCCAATCCCATTACCAATCGCAGAGATCGTGCAGGACTATGCAGCCAGTTTATTGGTATTACCCGTCCAAACTGAGACAGTAAAGCCCGAAAAAGAAATAATCAAAACACCAATCGTATCCTCACAAATGACATTACTATGAACAAAACACCTAACTATTTCATCAAGATTGAAGGACAAAGAATTCCAGTGCCATCCGATATTGGCAGCAATGACGAGCAAATTAGAAATACTTTCAGTCTCCACTTTGAAGGAATTAGAGACGCGAAGATTGAAAGAAAAACCCAAAGCAATGGGGATGTTGTTGTGGAAGTCTGTAAACTAGCTGGACCGAAAGGATAAGTATGAGTGAAACAGCAATTGGCAATTTGATCGCTGCTCCTGAGAAAATCAATCCCTTGTTAGAAATATTATGGGACATTGAAAAATTAGAGGAACTAGGCGATCACTTAATAGAGCAAAGTGGGGTGTGTATTGAAGACCTTAAAGCAACTATAGAGGCATCTAATGAAGATACCTCGCTAATGGAGAGAACAATTCGCATATTAAAAAATGCAAGTCCAATCCCATCACCTTGCTTAATTAGAGGATTCTAAGGTGGACAAAGCCAAATTTGAGTGGTTAGCGCATAGCAAGACAGGTATGGCTGTAGCATACCTCGAAACAATTGAGCATCGAGCCACAATGCTACAACTGTATAAACACTATTATCCAGAGGAATATAGAGAATCAGCAGCTAGTACAAAGTCTACGAACTTTGAATTTAGTGAAAAAGAAACTGAATTTATAAATTTAGTGGATGAAAATTTCTTTCCAGTTTCTTACTTAATGTGTGATTCAGAACGTATTCAAGAGATACCCGTGGAACCGTTAGGTACCTGGTGGTATTTCGATGAATTTAATGGTTTAGAAGTAACAGAAAAGTTTTTAATGTCGCTAATTCACAGTATTGAAAACGATTTTGATAAAGATATATGGATTGATATTGGAGATGAATTGGATAGGGATTTGCAAGTTCCAACAGATCGGATCAACTACTCAAAATTAGTTGAGGAAACCGAAAAAATTGAAGGAATGCTATCGCAATTTCCTATAGCAATAGATATGCTCACTCAATCCACAGGTAATGTTTGGCTCGATATCACAAATGAAACCGATGTTATGGATTGTGAGTGGAAAGTGGAAACGATTGAAGTGCTAAAGGAATCATATAAAGAAGCAAAGGAGATCATAGAAAAGTATAAAAAATTCGTTGACTGGTTGGATCAAGATGCCGAAAATTGCGTGAAAGTTTTACGGTTGTGGAATAGCTGTAAAGAAGTAGTAGCAGAAACAGAAGAAGAGTCTAAATACTTAATAGATGTACTGGAGGATTAAATGCTTGTTATAGACCCAATTGCGGATGCCCTGCGTCCAGATGGCTATCCTTTGATTAATGCCGAAGCCAAACTGCTATTTCTAAATGGTGGGCACTACTGCCTTCAATATCGAGAGGGGGAAAAAGAAAAATACAAATTTCTGTCACCTCAAACTGTGAAAGCCGCATTCCAAAACGAACGGATCGACTCAGGCTGGATACCTGATGGCATCCAACGATTAGGTAGCTCTAAACAAGGAGATTGGTTTGTACGATTTATGCCACCAAGGAAAAGAACATTTAATTTCATTGGTGTAGGTGGAGAGTTAGAGACATTGACTATACCGATGATTGGTTTGGTTTTTATGTTAAGCGGAACTAACTGCTATATCTGGGGTACGACAGAAAGAAAATTCAATCCAAGTGCTCCTATCTACCATGTGCCATTGCCTAATATCTATCAGAATGGCACGATCTGCATGGGCAGTGAGAATAACCTAAGTTCTAATCCCAAAGGTCTGGAGATGTTAGATGAAGCATGGGAAACGTTCGTGAATGCACCTTTTAACAACCATCTAGTCGATGGCAAGTCAAATTCAGATCCAGAAGACATTCGGATCAAGCTAAGGCAATTGCAAAATAACAACCGCTATCCGATCAACGATCTAGTCCAATGTGGCAAGTCGGTTGAGGTAGCTATAAATATGGTGATACACAGATGAAATTATTAGAACATATCCAGAAACATGCGACTACATCAAGCTCAATATTGCCAAAACCCACTTATGGCAACGAACTAATCCAACATATCGTGGCAAATCAAGTCTTACCAAAAATCAGAGAAACATCTAT
>CAZLKI010000357.1:0-2977 GCA_964560035.1 uncultured Synechococcus sp. | reverse complement strand
TGGTAAGAGTTTCATAATTTATTTGGTATTTTGTTGCTGCTTTGATTGATTCAATAGGGATTTAAGAGCTTTAGAAATGTTTAAAGCATCTACGTCGGTAGTATGAGACTCAAGAATTTTGCCATCGGACTCGACCAACAACGGATGCAAGGGTCGATCTTTCGCTAATAAGGTCAAAGTATCTGTAGTCTTTTCTACAAGAAATTTATAGTTGCCTTTACCATCGGGACGCTCAAATGTAGTTTGTTTAGGGGTATCGACTTCTTCTAGTTGCAATAGTTGGCGACAGTCTCTAGCAAGTTGTAGATTTGATTCGTTATTTAAAGCTGATTCTGGAACTTGTGAAGGAGCAGAAAAAGAATTTTTTGTATCTGAATTTGAGTTATTAGAAAGCTTAGCTAAATCATCGAACATAGACGTAGCTAATGTCTCGAATTGAAATGAGAAATTAGATTGTATTCGATCTGGATCGGAATTAGAAATCTTTAAAACATCAGAATCACCTGAATTACTATCTGAATTTTTATCATTAGGTGGAGAAAGATCGAAGTCTTCATCAAAAACATCATCTTTATCTATATCTTTCATGATTGTGGTATCCAAAGATTGTTGAGCAATTGAAAAAATATTAGCCGTATGAATATCTACAAGCTGATTAAAAAGAGCTATTACATTATGAATATCAAGTTGAGAAGTGCTTGAAATCATAAGTTTCTAACGCTCTATATCTGCTGAAACTGATTGTGATGATCTAGCTAAGACTGTTTTAGAGTCTTGCATTTGTTGAAAAACTTGCTTAAAGTTTGAAGAGTCAGATTCACTCATAGAATTTGAAGAAATAAGCCCTTGGGAAGTCTGAAGAATATTTAGACCAGAATTATTACTAGAAACCGTAATATCACCATCATCTGATTTATTCATAGTGTAATTTTCACCTTTAAGAGTTTCTTGACCTGTTTGTGTAAGAGCACTCTGAACGACGGCAATCCCTCGCGCCCCAGATGGAGCCAGATCGCCGAGTCTATCAACCATGGAAAGGTATCCTGTATTCTTAAGAACGTCTTTGAGATCAACAGTAGTTGTTTGATAAGCAGTATTTGTAAAATCAATTTGCTGATCGATCGTCGTATTATCTTGTGTAAATACTGCACCACTCGCCGTCATCTCGAAAGCAGCTATTTGGGTACCTTGATTGTCAGCAATGGTGTAATTATTATCTTGAGACTGAATTGTATAGTCCTCAGCCTCATAGTTACCATCAACTCCTAGTTGGGAAACCAAAGAAACTGATGCAAGTGCCATTGCTTGTTGCCTTAAGTTATCAAAGGTTGTTGGATTAGAGCTTCCCAGTTCATCTAGATCGGATATGCCATCGCCGTCGGAGTCAATAGCATTTGGATTAGTGCCCATGCGGAGTTCATCAGTATCAAGCAAACCGTCGCCATCTGAATCTTTAATAATAGATTCTGGCAGTTGTAAATCTGAATAGGGAACAAATTCAACATCAATATAATCGTTGGCAGAGGTTTGAGAATTTTGATAATTTTTCCACATATCTTGAATCACCAAAGCACTCGATTGAGTATCTTTAATATCTTTTTCGGGTGTTACATCAACGCCTTCCTTTTTCTTCATAAGTTGGCTGAGCAACAATGCCAATGCTTCAATAAAGCTTTGTTGGATTGATATAATATCGGAATTTGCCCGATCAGATACATTAGTAAAAACCATAATAAAATACCTCTATAATCCTTGATTCCAATCGAGTAAAGTTGATTTTGATGATGAAACTGTATCTTTGGCATCTTTGGTAGGTAACGGAAATTTATCTAAGAAATATTCCTTACGAACCAAAATTGCTTGATCGGTAATTGGCACCTGATGACCTTCTTGTTCTAATTTAAGTTTGAGCGTGTCCCAGAAAGATTTACTTTTTTCTGCCCGTTCAGCATCAGATTTGGGGATTTTAATTTTGCAACGGCGCGGAATATTAGCTTCTATTTTCGAGCTATAGCCAGGGGAAATAAGAACACAATGTCCTTGGGGCAATTTAAGCAGCAATTCTAATTTAGAGAGTGGCATTATTTTGGGCGATCGTTTGGTCGATGCGGATATTCGCTGCCAAGTTATTGACCATGTTAGTAAGCACAGTACCGAGATTTCTATCGGGTAATTTGAGATTACATCTCTGAAGTCAAAAAGTTAGATCGTTAGCTGTGTACAAATTTGAGATTTTAGCGATCGCTTTTCATAAATCGCTGTATGCTTAAATTGCAAATTACTATCTTTAGGAGATGACTTAACTACTTTTTCTCCCTTCAAAACCAAAAAACCAGCGACGGCAAATCACTGGAACTAAGGCGACCCGAAGGTACTTAAATATTGGAAACGGATAACTTTGCTTTGAACGGGCAGAATCTATTCGATGCTTTCTTATATCTTATAACAAGATGTGAGAATAGCAACAGTTTTTTATGCAAATTTTTCTTAAATTTGGCAAAAAACAAAAATTGACCTATCGAATCTAATTCAAAAAGTCTATACGTTTCCTGATTGAAACCCCTACAACCCTTACAATCAGGACGATATAAATGTTTTTACAGTTGCAAGACTTGCAGCAGCAGATCGGTTTAGCGATCGCATCTAGCAAGCAGATCGGAGGTCAAGAATAATGAACCTCCAAAATAATCAACATTCGAGCCATAAATTTACACCAACCAAAGCAAATAATCCCTGCCCCATCTGCGATGACATTAAGGGCAAATGCCGAACTATTGGTATAGATTTTGCCCTGTGCATGACCCATCCTACCGATGTGGGTATTGATACTTGGAAATATCTCGGTGAAACCAAGGGCGGTTACTATGCGGGTAAATATGTTCGAGAGATCCCAGAGTCTGAATCAGAACGGGAATTGCGCCGTGAAACTAATCTCAAACTCAGGATTTCCCAACAAAAGGCAAAACGAGAGCGTCTA
>CAZLKI010000356.1:0-2998 GCA_964560035.1 uncultured Synechococcus sp. | reverse complement strand
TATCGTGACTATGAATTTGATAATATGGCTCAAGCTCAACGCAGGGCTGGACAGGTCTTAAAGCTTCTCAAATCTCTCTTTAGAATGAAATAACCCTGATTAAAAACAGGTATTCCAATAGTTACGGTTGGCATAAAATATTCATATTTTTCTAGTTTTTTGGATGCAATTACTTATATATTTGAAAAATCGCTACTGTCAGAATACCATTGCAGCAATTCCAAATTCAAAAAGTAGCAAATAACGCAGATATAAGTAACCAAGCTGATTGACTGACAAAACTCCAGTTATACCTAACGCAAATTGGCTCACAGCAAGGGTTTTAGCTAAATGCGTGTTGATAAATCTAGAACGACCATCCAGTAGGGGTTTGAGCGATCATAAACAGACTTTTGTCAGTCAATCAGGTAACCAAAGGTCATGTTGCAGATGTATGGAAATCGGAAATATAGCCATTGGCATATTCATCAATCGACGTATATTTTATCGTGTTATCTAAATTTTGTTTCCCCAGATCCACAACACTACCTCCAATTTTTCGCGTTTCAGATAACCATCGGTAGCAATTTGTGATGCATACTTTTATCGATCGCAAATTCAGGATGGTTTTTCAGGTATTCCCACACGGCGGTTTTGAGATTGTTGCCAACTCCCCAAGGGCGATCTCTGCGGATGTTCGGAACGTTTTATTTAGTATTGAGGTTTAAGGCATTGTCAGGCTGCGATCGCTAACATCGTTGAGCGCATAGGGGCAGGTGTCAGGTATCTCTAAACCTGTCTCGGCGATCGCATCTAGTCTAGCTTTTTTGTAAATCACGCCCAGATATTCATCTGTGATGTATTTTTTGAGGCTAGGACTATCTGATAAATAATCAATAATATTTAGTCTCTCCCTCTGAATTGTCCCTAACCAACTTCGCGATCGCAGTGGAACTTGATAGTCCCAGTTAAGCAAATGATCCAAAATCAAACGAATGCTGCTTAGTAAGCGATCGCGCTCTCGTTTCGACAAGTCTCTAACCTCCTCCACTAGATTCTCGATGTCTAGCTCATCAAAACGCTTGCTAGATATCAAGTCAGCCATCTGTTCTGACCACAAAGCATAATCTTGTTCATGCAAGGTCGTCATATTTGTATAGCCTCTTTATTCGCTATTTTAACTTTCACATTAAACTAAGGAAAATTACTTGCGATCGCGTACGTACCTAGAATATGTTTCTGCTAATAGGTCATCGCAAGACAGAATGTTTGGGTGTTCCTGATGAGAGTTTGAGGAATATGTGACTTGCAATTTCTGGGAAGGCTTACGCATATTAAAAAAACTAAGTGTACGCAAAAATCGAGATCTTATTCGTAACGTAATAGATGCTAGCCTAGAATAAAATTTGATTGCAACCCAGTAAACTTTCTCCTCATCTCGTAAAGGCACATCAAACCCCAAATCTTGAGACAATTTAACAACAGCATTCTCTCGCCCCTGTTCCCGAAGTTGGCGCACGCTGGCATCAAATATAGATTTTACTTTTTCCATGGAGAGCAGTTCAGGTGATGTCAAAGGAAATGCTGATATGTAAGCTTCGTACAGATAGAGTAAAAATATTCCAGCACGAAGATCTCCTAGAGTTGAGTGTATAGTGAGTGTAGTTTGCATCCCGAAGAAATCAGCTTCGCGATCTTTCGTTTCGGCTTTGTTTGAATTAATTGCTTTGTGAGGGCTACTTCCAACCCACGTCATTGGGATTTCAGTTTGCAAATATCTATATGTATGCAGACAAGCCATTAATGCGGAGTAGGCATCAGGTGTTACTGACTTAAAATAAACGCCACCTTGAGATGCCCTAACACGATTAATCAGAGACCTGCGCTGAAAACCTCCAGAGTATATTTGTGGCAAACTAATATAATCGATGTCCCCCTCTAGGGCAGAATGAAGTTTTTGTTTTGAGTCACACCAAAAGAGAGCGTCACTAAACGAAAACGAGACTGCTGTATCACCGTATTCTTCTTGACAACCATCCCAGAAATAATAAGCACGAGGGGAGACTACGGCTTCTGCTTGGGGGGAATTAGTGTCTAGCCATAGCAGATGATCGACACAATGTGGCATCACTGCATCATCATCACCTATAAAAATGACCCAGTTGCCTTTGGAAAGATTTAGAAGAAACTCCCAATTTTCATGCATTGGCAAAGGGTTAGGAGGTTGTACAATTTGCAATCTGGAGTCTGAAAAACTTTTGCAGACTTGCAAGCTATCATCTTGACTATAGTTTTCAGATACGATTATCTCTATATTTGAAGATTTAATGTTGAGAGCACTTTGAATAGCAAAATACAAATATTTGGCGCGATTTCTTGTAGGAATGAGGATCGATAGAAATGGACTATTTAAAGTAAAATTTGGCATCACTAACTTCTATTTTGGGTGCGAATAAATTAAAATTATTGATGATTGAGTTATCTCATCGTATTCGTTTCAAATAACCATCGGGCGCAACGGTGATCAGCAGTTTGTGTTGCATACTTGTATCAATTTCAAATTCAGGATGAGTTTTCAAGTATTCCCACACTGCGGTTTTGGGGTTGTTGCCAACTCCCCAAGGGCGATCGCCGAACATATTATCAGGTAAGTCTTCAATCACAGTGTCAAATACTACGCAATAACTATCCACAGAAGTCAGTGGTGCGTAGGCTTCTAGCTCAGCAAGTACATGATCGTGGGTGTGGTTACTATCTAAACAAACCAAGATTTTTTGCTTACCTTCTGCTTTGGCTTTGACTTGCTCAATAATTTCAGGAGCAATGCTAGAACCTTGAATCATAGAAATACGTTTATACATAGGATGAGATTCAATTGCTTCACGATTATGTTCGCGAATATCAATATCTAAGCCCAACACCTCTGCATTTTGAGAACCGCCGCATATAGAATTAAGTTCTAATATCGAAGCCGAAAAAATCAATGAGCCACCATGAGCGATACCAGTTTCGATAATTA
>CAZLKI010000355.1:0-3007 GCA_964560035.1 uncultured Synechococcus sp. | reverse complement strand
TTGCCGCTTCAAAATCAGAATTTCTCAGTTATGACAAGGGTGTAGATATCAATACGGGTGCCAGTATTTGGGGAGCGATCGCTGGGGCATATAGATTTACTAAGTTACAAGATTATTCCGCCGAATTAGAATAGATATTTATGACGAATTCAACGATAAATCCCACAAAGAATCTCACCCAAGACTTTAGCAATCTCGATCGCGATCTGGAGCAACTTTTAGCAGTGCTACCGACCTTACCCCACAGTAAATATATCTATCGGGCATTAAATCTAATTATCGAATTAAGTAAAACCGATAGCGATCGCCTCGACTGGAAATTATTAAGTGGCACCCTGCAAGATATGCACAAAGCCCTAGAGATGTTTCATCCCTATCGTCATGTCCGCAAAGTTAGTATTTTTGGTTCGGCTCGGATTGGCACGGATACGCCCGAATACAGACAAGCTAAAAAATTTGCCCAACTTATTACCGACGCAGGATTTATGGTCTTAACAGGTGGTGGTGGCGGAATTATGGCAGCAGGAAATGAAGGGGCTGGAAGCGATCGCTCATTTGGCTTAAATATTTATCTTCCCTTTGAGCAGTTTCCCAACATCCATATTGCCGAAAATCGCTATGTGGACTTTAAGTATTTTTTCACCCGCAAATTATTCTTTTTAAGAGAAACCGATGCGATCGTGATTTTTCCTGGTGGTTTTGGCACTCAAGATGAACTGTTTGAATCCTTAACCCTACTCCAAACTGGAAAGTCTACACCCAAGCCCGTAATTCTGATTGACGAACCCAAAGGCTACTATTGGCGAGAATGGGACGAATATATCCAAACTTGTCTGATGCAACGAAAATTAATTAATGATGAAGATCGTAATATCTATACGATTACTAGCGATATTGAAGAAGCTGTTGCCAAGGTTGGCAATTTTTATAAGATTTATCACTCTAGTCGGTGGATAGAAGATTTATTTATTATTCGCTTAAATTCAGAGATTTCCGATTCGCATTTATCTAGATTAAATAATTTATTTGGCGATCGCCTGATCGATGGTCAGATTACGCGTAGTGCAGCTTCGGAAATTGAAAAAAAAGACGGAGATGAATATATAGATTCCCTCCCCAGATTAATCATGCGGTTTACGCACCACAGCTACGGTTATCTCCACCAGCTAATATGGGCAATTAACGAAGATGGCTCGATCGTGACTAACACACTCGTTAACGCACAAATAAAGGCATAATCTCAGCCGAGGTAAACAGTCCGTGAATGGATTTTTGATGAAAAGATTTACCCGCTTTAAGGTAGCCAAAGGCAGTACCACAGACATTCGCTGCCATGCTGGTTTCATCACCTAAAGTAAAAGTATGGGTGGAAATCTTGCCCTCAAAGGTTCTGCCTGTAAGTTTCATATTGGTGCTCAGAGGCTTTTTAGGATTTCGAGTATCGACTACCCCGCCCACAGTCACGCGATCGCGGCTGCAAATTCCCAATCTTTCCAATAAAATATCGTCGGCATGTTCCATATTTTCGAGGGTAATTAAGCCATTAGTGCGATCTAACAATGCTTCAACTTCTTGATCTGTCATCGCTTGAGCAATATCCACGGTGTAACCTGTCATGTGGGCAATATCTTCGCGAATAGTGGCACGATAGGCAGACCAGTTAGCAATTCCCACCCCAAATTGAATTTCGACTTTATGTACTTCCGCAAAACTTTGAGCCGCGATCGCTGCCGCCGCCGTTAATAATCCCGGTGTTGCCCCACAGCCTGTCATGTAGGTAATTCCGCTCGCCTTTAGATCGTCAGATAAATCTATAAGTTGCTCGACTGCACTGGTGCGTTTAATGGCATCGACCAAAACCCCTTGCCACCCAGAGCTAATAAACTCCTGAGCTACACTTGCCATAAAGGTATTCGGTAAATTTGGTAATGCTAAAAAATAGCCATCGACATTATGTTTAGGATTCGTAATTAATTCTTTGATACTGCGATCGCTCAATACTCCAGACTCTAAATAACCGACTGAGCCTTGTTTTTGATACGTGGCGATCGCTTTTGTTCCATCTATACCCTCAGTCGCATATACATAGCCATTTCGATCGGCAAGAGACACACAGACCATTTCTTGCTTGGTGCTTAGTAACTTGATTGCTGCCTGCCCCAATCCGCCAAAGCCAAGGATTCCTACTTTAATTGCCATGAATGATTTTAGATAAGATGTATTAACTTCAAATCATACCTAGAAAATAGGATAAGTTAAAATTTTATAGTCCCTCGAAGTTAAATCAATGATCCAAGCCACTAAATATTGGACAACTAAAGACTTAGAAGCTCTGCCATAGGATGAATGGAACCGTTATGGAATTGGGGATAATTTATTCGGATTCTGATAATGTGATTCCCGATTTGGTCTGGGTGAGAAGCGATCGCCTGTCAGAACTGTTAGATGATTCGGGACATTTTCAGGGTTCGCCAGATTTAGTGATTGAGATTTTATCTTATGGGAAAGAAGATAAACGACGCGATCGCCTTTCGGTCAAACTAAAACTCTACAGCCGAGAGCAAGTAATGGAATATTGGATTGTGGATTGGCGACAGCAAGAAATTGAAATTTATCGTTATCAAGAAGGCGCACTCGGATGCGATCGCAAGCTCTCTAAAAATGACGATCTGACTTCAGAAACACTTCCAAACTTTATCTGTTCTTTGCTTGAAATATTTGTCTGATTTTTAGGAAGAGTCTTAGAAATTCTCTGCAAAAAGTTGTGAATCGACCTTATCTAGATTTTTAGCTCAATGCTTTTTTAGAGAGATCGCGGCTGATATTTATTGCCAACAGCTTACTGCTTAAGAAAACTTAAATCTTCGATAAAGCCTTGAGGCGAACTTTGGACAACTCGTTGGGCTATTTGGACATCGATTTTGGCTTGATTAGTGTTACCAAGCGTTAGATAAGCCGTAGCACGGTACTTATATGCCCCATTAATACGGGGATTAATAGCGATCGC
>CAZLKI010000354.1:0-3034 GCA_964560035.1 uncultured Synechococcus sp. | reverse complement strand
ACCTAAGTCGTGAGTCTTAGGAATCCCACGCGCTTTAGCCGTGGGAGGATGTCAATAATCTATTCCTCAATCTATTTCCTCATGTATGGCTCTAACTAACCTAGTACCAGTTATTGCTAAGATCCAATCCCAACCAAACTGGCAAGATCGACAACGGTTTTTACAAATTATCAATCGATGGCATGAGGTAGTGGGGGCATCAGTAGCAAATCAAACCAGACCGACGGGTATTTATCGTCATGTTTTACAAGTGGCAGTATCGAGCTCGACATGGTCGCAAGCATTAGTATTTGAAAGATTGAGGATTTTAAGCAAGTTACAACCCTTGCTACCGAGTGGAATGGAACCAATTGTAGATATCCATTTTTCTACGGCTAAGTGGCATTCCCTTAAACCAACTTTAGAGTCAGCAGAATCGGTAAAGCTAGTTCCAGAGTTGCTTTTAC
Organism: uncultured Synechococcus sp.; assembly: GCA_964560035.1. Classification (GTDB taxonomy): domain Bacteria; phylum Cyanobacteriota; class Cyanobacteriia; order Pseudanabaenales; family Pseudanabaenaceae; genus PCC-7502. The sequence goes on along the minus strand of CAZLKI010000354.1, from coordinate 2,588 downwards.
AACATCCAAGCTATATTTCCCCCAAATCTATCTCTAAATCTACAAGTGTAAGTCAATTAACCCTGCCTCCAAGTTCGGCTTTGGAAGCTTTTCAGCGTTTAGCAGCGATCGTCAAAACCCAAACTGCAACTATGCCTAAATGTCCAAGGTGTAGATGTGCCGCCCCTCTAGGTGAGTTAAAGCGATGGGGAATGTGTAGTACTTGTATCCGTATAGAATTTTAGGGTAAGACTTTAAGAGTTTGCTCTATTGACACTTCCACCGATAAATTAGGGGATTCTCATCTCATCTAGTCCACTTAACTAAAATCCCTTGCGAAATCCGAGCTAGAGATGGTTTTGTCCGTGAGCTTTTTACCAGCAATTGTAAATTCAAAAATAGAAACCCATTTGGGGATTCTTACTGAGAGTATTGTCAATAAGTCCTATGATTTTCTTGGTTGACAAATTAGCAAATATCTGGGTATATAGAATCGAATGAACTACTATTCTCGTTAAAATCACCTCGAAAGATAATGTCGATATCAGTAATTATATCTGTATTCCGAATTTGTAATTGCTGTATGATTATCTGGCAGTTTATTTCGTTATCACTAACCAGTGTGATTATTAACTTTACTATATTTAAAGTATGACTACTGATCGACAAGACGAAGATTCTTCCATAGACTTGCAACAATTCTGGTACGTACTCAAAAGGCGTTGGCTCCCAGCATCAATAGTAGTCGCGTCGGTATTTGGGTTGACAGTCTTGTGGACATACACACGAAAACCAGTCTATGAATCACAAGGCAAGCTAGTATTCACCAAAAAAGATGCGTCTTCATCGCTTGCAGGTTTGAGTGACAAGCTGGGAGATATAAGCGGTTTGACTGGCACTAGTAACCCAATTGAGACCGAAGCCGAGATCATTCGTTCACATCCTATCGTCATCAAAGTCATTACTAGCCTAGATCTCAAAGATAGCAAAGGCAAGCAATTAAATTGGCAGGTTGTCGCAGGAAATCTCAGTTTAAAAGCGTTGAGGGGAACAGATATTATGCAAGTTTCCTACAAAAGTACTGATCCACAAGAATCAGCAAAGGTGGTGAACGCACTGCTCAAAGATTATATAGCGGCAAATATTCAGAATAATCGCGCTGAAGCGAAGTTAGCACGAGAATTTTTGGGTAGGCAATTACCAGAAGTTGAGCAACGACTTACGGAAGTAGAGGGTAAACTTAGGAGATTTAAAGAACAAAACCAAGTAGTAGCATTGGAGGCAGAATCAAAAATTGGTTTAGAGTCTCTCGGAAAGTTAGATGAAGCCCTTGTCACCAGCCAAGGACAATTAGCATTGGCAGAATCGCGCTCTAGAACTTTGCAACAACAAATGAATCTAGATACGCAGCAAGCTTTGGATGTCACTGCCTTAAGTCAATCTCCTAATGTCCAACTTGTTCTCACAGAATACCAAAATATCCAACGCGACATCGCAGTGGCACAAACTAAATATACCAAAGATAATCCAGTCGTTGTTGATTTAACTCTCAAAGAAGCAGCTCTCAAGCAACAACTAGAAAAAAGGATTTCGCAAACTATCGGTAGTTCTAATTTGCTGTCTAAACAAAACTTGCAAATCGGTACACTTCAACAGTCTTTAGCAGGAGATCTGGTCAAGTCAGAAGTAGAAAGGTTAGCCTTAACCAATCAAATAGCAGAATTTCGGAAGGTATATACATCCAATAAAAAAAGGTTGGATAGCTTGCCAAGACTGGAACAACAACAGCTACAGCTACAGCGCCAGTTGTTGGTGGCTCAAACTACTTATCAAGAATTTCTAAAGCAATATCAGGTCGTTCTAGTCTTAGAAGAGCGGAATGTGGGCAATGCGCGGCTTGTTGCTGAAGCTTTAGTCCCCGATCTCCCCATATCCCCCGTAGTTCCTCTAAACTTATCGCTAGGTGCATTTCTAGCAATTCTACTAGGTTTGGGGACAGCTTTGCTACTGGAATCTACGGATAAATCCATCAAAAACATCGAGCAGGTCAAGCGACTTTTGGATCTGCCTTTGTTAGCGATGATTCCGCTCATGCGTCAATCCAAGGCTAGTATTGGCGAAAGCCTTAAAGAGTTACCGATGCTGAATGCTCCTTATTCGCCAATTAGTAACGCCTTTCAAATGCTCCAGACTAGCTTGAAATTTAGTATCCCTGATAAGAAGCTAAAGGTGATTTTGGTAACGAGTTCATCTCCAAGTGAGGGCAAATCTTTTGTCGCCGCAAATTTGGCGGTAGCAGCATCGGCAGTAGGACAGAAAGTCCTCTTAATAGATGCGGATATGCGCCGTCCGAGTCAGCACAAAATCTGGGAAATACGAAGTAACTTGTTGGGACTAAGTAATATCTTGGTCTCGCAGGCAAGTTTAGAAAAAGCTGTGCATAAGGTTTCTCCACAACTACCACTAGATGTTTTGCTGTCGGGGGCAAATCCTCCGAATCCGATTAGGTTATTGGATTCACATTCCATGGCGACTTTGATTGAAGATGCAGGTCAAGATTATGATTTGGTCATCATTGATTCACCACCTGCAACTGTTGTTGCTGATAG
>CAZLKI010000353.1:0-3036 GCA_964560035.1 uncultured Synechococcus sp. | reverse complement strand
CTAGATTACTTGATTCAGCAACTCAAGCACCCTTCTATTCTTATGAATCTTGCACAAGTCCTAAAACTAATAAATGAGCGAGCTTGATATTCGGATTGTTTTGGTTGAGCCATTGGGCGCGTTAAATGTCGGCTCGATCGCTAGAGTTATGAAAAATATGGGCTTGTCACAATTGTGGCTGGTTAATCCTCAGTTTGATTTTGAAAGCGATCGCTATGCCAAAGCAGCACAGGATATGGCAGTTCATGCCCAAGATATTCTTAATAGTGCCAAAATTGTAAATGATTTACCCCAAGCTTTAGTAGGTTGTTACAGGGCGATCGCCACGACAGGGCGCACAGAAATAATGGGAGAAACTCCCGAAGCAGGCTTAAGGTGGTTGTTAGGACTTGATAATTCACAGCTTGATTCTCAATTTACTACTCAATCTAATATTCAAACGGGAGCGATCGTGTTTGGGCGCGAAGATCGGGGTTTAACAAATGCCGAGTTAGCTTACTGTCAAAAAATCGTCCAAATTCCTATTTCTGAGGATTATCCATCCATAAACCTAGCCCAAGCGGTGGCAATCTGTTGCTATCAATTACGGATACTATTACCGCCTCAATCCAATACTCAATTTAATGATAGCGATCGCCTAGATTCCGATCTAGCTTGTATTCACCACTTAGAGGCGTACTACCAAGATTTAGAAGCGGTTCTTATAAAAATTGGCTATCTTTTTCCGCATACAGCCTTTCCGAGAATGCAAAAATTTCGACACTTATTTAATAAAGCCAATCTTACTAAGACAGAAATTGATATGTTACGAGGCATAATCCGTCAAATTAACTGGGCATCAGATAATTAACCTAAGTTACTTGCTTTTAATCTTGCTAAATAATCTTGACATGAGGTTTAAAGTGCCATCGGAAAGGTTTAAAACCCTAATCGAGAGGTTTAAAGCGGTATCGGAGAGATTAGTTAAGAAACAGACTCAACAAATTATTTTAAATTCTGATGAAATTAGGTAATATGAGCGAGTGTACAAGGTGGGGATAGGTTATGGCAGAAAATCGAGATGTAACAGATCGAATAATAAGGATAGATTCTAAAAATTCTAATCCTGAGACTTCTAAAGTAACTAATTTAAATACTAATTTAAATAGTAGAACTCGCCCTACCGCCAGAAAACCGCCTAAAAAATCTTCAATCTATCTATTTTTAGGTATATTTCTTAACTTAGGGATCGTGGGTTTGGGTTTAAGCGTAATTACAGGCACATCGGTCGCACTTTTTAAGCAAAGTCCAGTTCCTACTTCTACGATCGCCACTCCTCCAGAAATTTCAGAAACTACTCCCGCTTTAGTGCCAGCGATCGCTACTAAAATCCCGATAAAGACAGAATTAACGGCTTTAACAACTAAAATTAACGCGCTGACTAAAACTGAGCCTGATATTAGCATGGAGGTATTTTTAAAAGACCTAGACACCGAAGGCTATGTAAATATTAAAGGAAGCACGGCGATCGCATCTGCCAGTACGATTAAAATTCCTATATTGGTAGCGTTTTTAGAAGATGTAGATGCTGGTAAAGCCCGACTAGACGAGCAGTTAGTTATTAGTAAAGATGTAATTGTCGGTCATGCTGGAGGCTTGCAATACGAACCAGTTGGCACCAAAATTTCTGCACTTGAAACTTTAACTTTGATGATCGTGATCAGTGATAATACTGCGACTAATATGATTGTCAAGCGGATTGGTGGGATTGCAGCGGCAAATCAAAGGTTTTTAAGCTGGGAGCTAACTTCAACGGTTATGCGTAATCCTTTGCCCGATCTAACTGGCACTAATACGACCAGCCCTGAAGATTTAGTTAATTTATTAGCAATGGTCGAGCAAGGTAAAATTCTTTCTCCCCGCAGTCGCGATCGCTTGATGGATATTATGCGCCGTACCAAGACTAATACTTTACTGCCCCAAGGAATTCCGCCCGGAGCAACTATTGTCCATAAAACGGGAGATATTCAATCTGTAGTCGGTGATGCGGGAATTATCGATATGCCTAACGGGAAAAGATACATTATCTCGGCGATCGCCAAACGTCCGACTAACGATCAAAGGGCAAACGAACTAATTCGCAAAATTTCCCGTACAGTTTATACTCACCTTAAAGAAATGGAATCGTCACCAAATACTCTGCTAACCTCTGAGAATGCCCCTGAGAAGGTAAAGCCATAGATAATCAGCTTAGGTGTTAGGAGCTACATATTAAAAACTGGAATTTTGATACGGTTATAAACTGAAATAGATTTGCTTATTCTGAAATTCAATAGATTTATTTAATCGCATTTATTAAAAGGAGCCGACCAGTTTGATTCCTCTCAGCCTTCTCATTATTGAGAATAATACAAATCTCAGTTCTCTACTAAGCTGGCACTTAAAACAGTCGGGATATTCCGTTTACCAGAGTCCTAACTTACAACAAGCCAAAACGTTATTTCAACAAGCTCAACCTAGTATCACTATTCTCGATCTGGATACGTGCGAAGGTAGTCTGGATTTCTGTTACTGGTTATCCAAACAAAGGCAGACGATCATATTTTTACTCTCAACTCGTAATTCAGAAATGCAAATAGTAGCAGGATTAAAGGCGGGAGCCGATGATTTTCTAACTAAACCCTTTGGCATCCAAGAATTTTTAGCAAGAGTGGAAGTCTTAGCGAGAAGAATTAAAACGATCGCTCCGCCTGCCTATCTGGACTACGGACATTTAAAAATCGATCTAATTCAAAGACGAGTTAGGCTTAAGGGTAGCATGATCGATTTAACTCCCCAAGAGTTTGTGTTACTTTATGTCTTGGCACAGGCAGAGGGTGAGCCTATCAGTCGCAGCGACCTATTACAAAAAGCTTGGCCCGATGAAGTAAATAATCCCCGTACCGTTGACACCCATATTTTATCGCTTCGTAAAAAAGTCGAACTCGATCCGCAACAGCCTAGATTAATTCAAACTGTGAGGAATGTAGGATATCGATTTAATTTAGAAGCTATTTT
>CAZLKI010000352.1:0-3055 GCA_964560035.1 uncultured Synechococcus sp. | reverse complement strand
TTTAGCTCAATCTAGGTCTAACTTTATTCTCAATCCTAAAAAATTACTGATTAAGCTAAATCTTCCATCCACGATCGCTATTAATCTCTTAAACTTCCTAATTCGATCAAAACTGTGCCAGTGAGTCGGCAAATCCGCCAATCTGGTAAAATCTTAGCTCCTATGGACTCATAAAAATTAATTGCAGGTTGATTCCAATCTAACACCGACCACTCAAGCCGACCGCATTCTCGCTTTATAGCTAAATTGGCTAAATATTTAATTAAAGCCTTACCAATTCCCACACCTCGATATTCGGGCAAAACAAAAATATCCTCTAAATAAATTCCAGACTTAGTTAAAAATGTCGAATAGTTAGAAAAAAATAGAGCAAACCCGATAATTTGATTATTAACTTCTGCCACTACTACTTCAATCGCAGGGCGATCGCCAAACAAATCTCGTTCTAGTGCTGTTTGTGTTCCTGTAACGGCATTACTAAGTTGTTCGTATGCTGCTAATGCTTGAATCAATCCAAAGATTGCGGGGACATCGGTTGGAATGGGCGATCGCAGACAAAAATCTAAACTTACAGAATCTAAGGGCATTTTATCTAAGCTACCTAAAAAAATTAAAGGAGGCATTGATGCCTCCCACTAAATTAACTAACTAAATTAACTAAACAACTAATAAAAATTACAGATTAGGAGGAAGAAGTACTCTATCGATCACGTGAATAACGCCGTTACTAGCGGGGATGTCAGCTTGGGTAACAGTCGCAGAGTTAATCATAATTTTACCCATACCTACTTTTGCTATAACAGGAGCACCTTCGACAGTTTTGACACTACCAGACTTAACATCTTTAGCCATAACTTTACCCGATACAACGTGATATGTTAGCACTTTTGCTAATTTTGCTTTGTTTTCGGGCTTAAGTAGCATTTCTAAAGTTCCCTTTGGTAAAGCTTTGAATGCTTCATTGGTTGGAGCAAATACTGTAAATGGTCCGTTGCCAGAGAGAGTTTCCACAAGTTCTGCCGCTTTAATTGCAGTGACTAATGTGGTGAAAGATTTATTGCCGCTAGCGACATCAACAATAGTTTTTGACTTAGCATCAGTTGCTGCTACAGGCTTAGTTCCTTTCTTTTCTGCTTTCTTTTCTGCTTTGGTTTCTTTTTTCTCAGTCATAGTTGCTGCTTTTGTTTCAGCAAAACTAGGTAGTGCAGAAAAAGCATTGATACAACCGAAACCAATGATGGTAGCAATAAGCAAGTTTTTTAGTACAGATTTAGACATTTTTTTTTCAGTATTTTTAGATATTTGTGTAGATTGACTACTGGTTAACCCTTTTAGCTAGACTCAGATTTAAGGGATCATTGTTCCTAAAACAGCTAAACAAATCTATCTTTAGAGAGAAGGTAACCGTATATCAATCGCCTGCGTCATTGTATCCGAAGTTGTAAACAATTATTAATTTATATGAATTAATCCTAATGCTTTGACATTAACTGAATCCGCTTCACTATTTTGGTTGTAGAACTAGGAATTTCAATTTGAATTAGGGCGATTCTACCTCCATATTTAGTAACAGTTGGAGTTTCAGGTAGGGTTTCAAGTGTGTAATCGCCGCCTTTAGCATAAATATCTGGGGCGATCGCTTTTATAATCTGAATTGCGGTAGGCTCAGAAAAAATAATTACAGCATCTACGGGTTTGAGGGCTGCCATAACTTCGGCACGTTGATCTTCTGGCACGATCGGACGGTTTAAGCCTTTAAGCTGTTGTACTGAATGATCGCTATTTAAGCCCACTACTAGAGTTTTACCTAATGCCTTGGCACTTTGGAGATAACGCACGTGACCCACATGAATCAAGTCAAAACAGCCGTTAGTGAATACCAAAGGTCTCCAGTTTTCAGGCGATCGCTTTAATAAATCTACAAATTCCTCAAGCTCAAAAATTATTTTCTGCATCTACAATCACTTTAAATAACCAAAAACAACCAATCTCCAAATCCCACGCACTCTTATATTTTATTCAGGGTAATGCTTTAGGTAGTCCAGATCGAAAACTGGCACACTCGATGTGATGATTTAAGATTTAGCAAACTACGATACACCTTATTAGTTACAATGAATACCGCTAAAATTTTCAAGTTTTTATTGTTTTTGTAAATTAAGTAGAGATAATCAAATGAGTGATACTTTGACAAAAGTCCAATCTATTGTTGCCGAGCAACTAGGCGTAGAAGTAGCAGAAGTTAAACCCGAAGCCAGCTTCCAAAACGATTTAGGAGCGGATTCTTTAGATTTAGTTGAAGTGGTAATGGCACTAGAAGAAGAATTTGAAGTAGAAATTCCTGATGAAGATGCTGATAGCATTCGCACTGTACAGGAAGCTGTTGATTATATCGATCAGAAAAAAGCTACCGCCTAGTTCTACCAATTGTTCAAACTAATCTCTAATTTAATCTTCTAATTTAATTTGAAGAACAAATGAAAGACTGCCTTATTTGCCTTACTTATAGCCTAACTTGTAGATAGATCTATGGAAAATCACCTTTCGCGTGTAGTTGTTACTGGTATGGGTGCAATCACGCCTATTGGCAATACCCTTGAAGATTATTGGCAAGGGCTAATCAATGGTAAAAATGGTATTGGTCATGTTACCCGTTTTGACACGTCCAAGCACGCCTGTCAGATTGGGGGAGAGGTGAAGGATTTCGATCCCCATGATTATTTTGAGCGCAAAGAAGCAAAACGTATGGATCGATTCGCCCAGTTTGGAGTAGCTGCCAGTTTACAGGCGATCGCCGATTCCAAGTTAGAAATTACATCGCTCAACGACACCCAAGTTGGAGTAATTATTGGTAGCGGCATCGGGGGCTTGCAAGTGCTAGAAGATCAAGCTAAAATCTTAATGACAAAAGGACCCGATCGCTGTAGTCCGTTCATGATTCCGATGATGATTGGTAATATGGCGGCAGGTTTAGCGGCAATTCACACTGGGGCAAAGGGCTTTAATTGTTGTACTGTTACTGCTTGTGCGGCTGGTTCTAATGCCATTGGCGATG
>CAZLKI010000351.1:0-3058 GCA_964560035.1 uncultured Synechococcus sp. | reverse complement strand
GAATCTACCCAAATTTGTCCGAAGTGAGCCCGAATTATTTGGCGACAGACAGCTAGACCAATGCCATAACCTTCTCGATCTTCATTAGGAGCTACTCGAAATCGATCTTCAAAAATGCGATCGCGGAGCTCGACAGGAATACCAATACCATTATCTGTAACTGTAACCTCAACTTTTTGGGCAGTCCGATGTAAAATTGCTACGGAGATTTCGCCGCCGACTGGAGTATATTTGATGGCATTGCCAACTAAGTTGCTCAAAACCTGACGTACTCTTTTTGGATCGGCATAGACTAAAGGTAGATCGGTGGGAATATCGGTAATTAAGGTTTGTTGTTTCGCGTCAAGACGGCTGAATAGTGAGTAATCATTCATGACATTTTTACAAAGCTGACCGATCTCAATTTTTTGCAGATCGATTTTTAGCTCAAACGTACTACCCTCCAAGATATCGGTAATCATGGCATCTAGAGCTTTTGTCTGATCGCGAGCGTGTTTAAATAACTGAAGTGTCATTTCCGAAGTTAATTGTTTTCCATTCACTTCTATCGTTTCTAATGCCAGAGATACGGCGGTGAGTGGAGTTCGCAGGTCATGTGCCAAAATCGCCATAATTCGATCTTTAGATCTTAGTTGCTCTTCTAATACGGCTTTATCTTGGGATAGGCGGAATACTTCATCGGCAACGCGGATTAATTCGGCGGAGTAGGACAAATCTGAAGTGAGATCTATTTCTGCGGATTCTAAGGATTGGTTTTGCCAGTCTTGCCAGAAGTCTGCTAATTGTGAGATTAAATTTTTGCCCGCGATCGCTTGGCGGGGAAGTGGCGTAACTTTAATCAGAGCAGGAGTCATAACCACCTTAAAATGTTCGGCAAGATAGGGCTGACTTGAAACATTAATTACCTGTAAAGCCGATTTACAAGCTAAATTAGAAGATGAATTTTGCTGCAAAAACTTTTCTACTTCCTTAAGTAGCTCGCGCGTGTTGGGGCGATCGTCAATGAAGAGTAGTAGTTGCATTGAGCTATTTGAAGATACTTGCTGGCAATTGTTAATTTTTAATTAAGTCTATCCTAATTGTGAATACTCTACAAATCAAGTCAAAAATAAGCCGATCGTAACTGCCGTAATTAAACAAATATTAAACAAAAATTAAATGCGGATCTAAAAGTTCCCGAATCTTTGAATTGTTTGAGAATTCTTTAGATACCATAGAAATAATAGATTTTTATACTCTTAAGTAAAGCTAGCATGGTTAAACGCAGTCGAATCTGGTTATTGGTAATGTTATTGGCGATCGCCATCCAGTTTTCAGATATTGGATTTATAGATTTGGGCAGTGGTAGGGGAATTGCTGAAGCCTCAGACTATTTGCAGGAGCAAAAATTTTTTACAGATGTCTGGCAAATCGTCAATCATTCCTACGTCGATAATACGTTTAACCATCAAAACTGGTACAAAGTGCGTAAAAAGTATAGTGGCAAAAAGTTTAAGTCGCGGGAAGAAACCTACGATGCCATTCAAGAGATGCTGGCAAGCCTAGACGATCCATTTACCCGCTTACTCAGACCCGATCAATACCGTAGTATGCAAACCAGTACGACTGGGGCTTTAACAGGGGTGGGCTTGCAGATAGTTGTCGATCCTGAAACCAAATTTTTAACCGTAGTTGCGCCGATTGAGGGTTCTCCTGCGGCTAAAGCTGACGTGCGATCGCTCGACCAAATTACTAAAATCGACAATGTTTCGACCCAAATTTTAAGCTTAGATGAATGTGCCGATCGCTTGCGCGGTGAAATTGGGAGTGAAGTGATTCTGACGATTAGCCGGATCAGTATGCCAATTAATAATGAAATTGATAAAGCTGAGAAAGTACCTCCTCAAGTTTTTGATGTAGTTTTGAAACGCGATCGCATTGCCGTCAATCCCGTAATTTTTAAGCTCAATCATGAAGGCAACAAGGAAATTGGGTACATTCGCCTCAATCAATTCAATGGCAATGCATCGATAGATATGGCAAGGGCAATTAGTATTTTAGAAGCAAAAAATGCCGAAGGCTATGTACTCGACTTACGGGGAAATCCGGGCGGGTTATTACAAGCAGGGATCGAAATTGCGCGAATGTGGCTGCCCAAAGGCGTGATCGTTTATACCGTAGATCGCCAAGGTATTCAAGATAACTTTGCCGCTAACGATTCTCCACTTACACTCGATCCTTTGGTAATTTTGACCGATGGCGGTACTGCTAGTGCTAGTGAAGTTTTATCTGGCGCGCTCCACGATAATGGTAGGGCAAAGCTGGTGGGAACGAGAACCTTTGGGAAAGGATTAGTCCAATCATTATTTGCGCTCGAAGACGGATCTGGTTTGGCAGTTACGATCGCCCATTACGAAACCCCAAACCATACAGATATTCATAAAAGCGGAATCCAGCCCGATGTGGAAGTGCTGCCATTAAATCCCTTAACCCGCAAACAGCTTGGGACTGATGACGACAGGCAGTATGTTGCGGCGGTAGAGTTATTGTCAAACAACCTATCTAATACAGGAAAAAGCCCAGAAAAAAGCGCGGAAATTTCTGATTTATTAACTACACCCGATAAATCCCTTCCCCAATAGACCCTACTAAAGATAAAATTCTATGGACGAAATTGATAAACCTGAAGAGATAAAATCTTTAGATAAAAATGGAACGGCGATCGCGCTGATTTTAGTAATTACTTTAGCGACAATATGTGGAGTAGTGGTGATTTTGTTGGCGATCGCCTTCGCTTTAGATCGAGTTAACTTTGATGAGGCAAAGGATATTTTTAGCTTGATTTTAATAGCTCTAGGATCGACTATAGGCTGGGCTTTAGGTTTTTATTATGGCTCACTAAAAAAATGAACGACTTTGGGTTTTATTATATATAGGACTTACACAAGATTCATAAGAATAGAAGGGTGCTTGAGTTGCTGAATTAGATAATCAGACATAAGCCCAAGTTTAAGTTGATAAATCGTTTTACCAACTTTGACAGCCAAACGCTTGAGATGATTCCAAACTAACATGGCAC
>CAZLKI010000350.1:0-3085 GCA_964560035.1 uncultured Synechococcus sp. | reverse complement strand
TGCGATCGCATGGTTGGTAAAACTGCACGAGTACATGCAAAAACGCTAGTAAGATTCAAATTTATGACTTTTTGCCAGTCTTCAAGCGATGTATTTATAATTTCGGCGGTATAAGCCATTCCTGCATTGTTAATTAAAATATCTATGCCATTTAGATCTTTAATAATTTCATTGATTTTAGTCCCAATCTCAGTAACTTCAGCTAAATCGATATTGTATGCTTTAATGGCTGCCTTAATCGGGCTAGATTCGCTGTTAATTGGATAATCAAAGGGATGACGGGAGGCGATCGCCACAGTTACTTCTGCTTCAACTAGCATTTGGACGAGTTCTTTGCCAATACCTTTACTTCCTCCTGTAACCAGAGCTTTTTTACCCTTTAGATTTTTATGCAAATTTATACTCATGGATTAATTTAAGATCTTTAATACATCTTGAATCATGACTCAAATTACGACAACTCTAACTAGATTGCCTGTAGAAAATAAAAGTTCGCGTAATTAAGGTTTGGAGTAGGCGTTTGAGATACATTAAATTTAGATTATTCTGTACCATCAAGAAAAACTAAAAATTACTGCTTAAATATTCTGCCAAGAATAACTGTAAATTCGATAATTACCAGAGGAACTAAGAATTTTTTTCGGCGCGGGAATAATCATCTTGAAATCTGATGATGTCATCTTCTCCTAGATATTCACCATTTTGGACTTCGATAATTACCAGAGGAATAACTCCCGGATTTTCTAATCTGTGTAAAGTGCATTGAGGCACATAGGTAGATTGGTTATGTCCGATGATAATTTCTTGGTCGCCACAGGTAACTCTAGCGGTACCAGAGACTACGATCCAATGTTCGCTGCGATGATGGTGCATTTGCAAGCTTAATCTATGACCGGGCTTTACCTCAATCCGCTTAATTTTATAGCCACGTCCTTCTTCTAGAACTGTGAAAGATCCCCAAGGTCTAGTGTCACTGATGTTACTACTCAATCCGTTAGGTAACGTCTCTTTTGCAGTCAATAAGTTGGTAGCTTGCGCCATAAATCACACCTTAATTTTTACAGTAATTAGATTAAATTATTTTTAGCATATCAGTAAGCTAATAACTAGCATCAAATTTTAGTCTTAAAATCTGATTTTATATCTTTAATAATTATCTCTATTATTTGTAATCTTAGTTCGATTCTATATCTTTGCTTAATAGGGCGGCGTTATCTGCTAAGTTAGAGTGAATATTATATTTTATTTAACATCTTTGAAAAGTTTTCACTTCCTAGAATATCTAAGAAGCTGGGAATGTCTAAAATCATAAAAACTAGATTTAGGAGAAATCTATGACAATTGTGTTCCAACTTTTATTGGCGGTGCTGGTGCTGTTTTCCTTTGTAATGGTAATTGGCGTACCTGTGGCGTATGCTTCACCGAGTAATTGGAATCAGTCTAAGCCTTTACTATTAATTGGCTCAGTTATTTGGAGTTTATTAGTAGTGGCTGTGGGTATTCTTAATGCTTTTGTGACTTAACCTTTACTTCTCAAATCTCCACCTTAAATTCTTTACTTTAATATCTCTTTAATATCTCTTTAATATCTAAAGTATGACTGTTTTTGAAGGAAGCTTTACTCGAACTGACGACTTAAAATTTGCGATCGTGGTCGGTCGCTTTAATGATTTGATTGTGACTAGATTGTTGCAGGGCTGCCAAGATGCCTTACAACGTCATGGAGTTAACGTCAGCGATGACGGACAGGTAGATTATGCGTGGGTGCCGGGGAGCTTTGAAATTCCTTTAATTGCTCGCGAACTAGCAATGACTAGACGTTACAATGCCGTAATTTGTTTAGGTGCTATTATCCGAGGTGACACCCCACACTTTGACTATGTGGCAGCCGAGGTATCTAAGGGCATTGCGGGGGCATCTTTGCAGACAGGAATCCCTGTGATTTTTGGAATTATCACTGCCGACACCATGCAACAGGCACTCGAAAGAGCGGGAATTAAGAGTAACAAGGGCTGGGAATATGCAATGAATGCGATCGAGATGGCAAGCGTGATGCTACAAATCCGATCGCAACCTCCTTCTTTACTTGGTGAAGCTAATTTGATCGATCGCTCTGTAGAGAGTAGTACATCAATGGGGATAAGCGATCGCTTGAAGTTACCTTAATTCTCGTTTAGTCTTATTTAATTTTTGGGTTTAATTTTTTGGTCTGCCTCGACGCTCGCCCATTTGATTAAACTCTTGTAACTGAGTTGGGGTGAGGATTGATTGTATTTCTTTTTTAGATACTTCTCTAATCGTTTTAATTTGGGCTTTTTGGTTTTCTTGTAGATTTAATGATGCCATTAGAGATTTGCGATCGCTACCCCGATTTTTACTAGCCTTACTCTGTTTAATTTGTGCCTTTTGTTCGGGAGTTAAAATTGTCGAGATTTTTTGCTGAGTATTTTGGCGAATAGCTTGCATTTTTTGTTTTTGCTCTTCAGTAAGATTTAATTTGGAGAGCTTTGACCGAGAACGCTTGTCTGGGCGATTGGCTCTAGATTCTTGAAGTTTTTGTTTTTGTTCGGGGGTCAGTAATGCCTGCTTTTGGATTTTTACCGCTTCTTTGATTGCCCGAACCCTAGTTTTTTGATCTGCGGAGAGGTTGAGCGATCGCATTGCTTGGCGTGGTTTTGTTCCAGACTTAATCGCAGCTTCTAATTGTGTCCTTTGAGCATCAGTGAGGACGGCATTAATTTTGGTGCGGGTACTTTCCTTTAATGACTGCATTTGTTGCTTTTGAGCTTCGGTCAGATTTAAATCTGGCTTATTTGCTCTCATATTTGACTTCATTTCTGACCGCATATTTTGATTGAGGCGATCGCTAGGTTGACTAGATGAGATGGCAGGGGCAAGAAAAATTAAGGCTAGGCTGCTCATGGCAACGACTGAAAATTGAGAAAATTTCATTACGAACTCCGTGTGGTTTTGAATTTAATTTGGTTTAAAGAATTAAAAGAATAAAACTAATTTCTATTAAATCTATAAATAGAACGAGAAATATTGTCGGCGCGGCGATTTAATTTATATCTTTCCGATCGGG
>CAZLKI010000349.1:0-3108 GCA_964560035.1 uncultured Synechococcus sp. | reverse complement strand
TTTTTAGTAGATTTGGGTTCTTCGTACAGGGGCTGAATGTAAAAGAAGGTGCTATTAGGAGCATACAAGGCATCAATAATTTCGTCTTTTTCGAGCAGAATAGTTTTGGTGTCAGTTTCGACCTCAATTTTTAACACTCGACCTGAAGGCGATCGCTGGGCAATTCGCAGGGATTTGATCTCATTAAACTTGGTTTCGGTATCCCCTGACAGGCGTAAAAACTCTCTGACTGTAGTTTTAATTTCTTCTAGATTACTGTCAGATTTCCATCTAAACATATCCCAAGTCTCTTCATTAAAACCAGATTTTTGCTCGATAAAAGCTTTGAAATTCTCTTCGTTAGATAAATTCAACTTTTGAGGATCGAATTTTTGGATCGCTAACTTTTTAAACTCAATAGTCTGGACCGAGTCTAAAACTGGTTTGAGGTATGGGCGGTTTTTGCCATCCCATAAATCGTTATAGTCGGCGGTTATGCCTCCAGTTGTTGAAGAGTAAAGGGCATCAATTACTTTATTATTAAAAGTTAAAACCTGTCCTTTGGTTTCAGCGATCGCCCGATCTGCCAACTCACCCGTTCCTTCTAAGCCCCGATAAACTTGACATTGAGTTGTAGAGCATAATTGATAATCATCTACAGTAAAACGGTGACGACTGGCAAGGGCATAGGTACGCGCTAAAATTGCCTGTGCTTGAACCGAGGCATAGGGAGCCTTATAGCCGATCTCATGGGGGACAACGCCGCGTAAATAGGTTTCTAGCGGAACTTGATTGACGAGCGTAAAACTTTGGTGGGCATTTTTTTGCAAGCGTAACGTACCTGCATATCGTCTTTGATTGACCGTAATTATGCCCTGATTACTAGAAATATCCAGCGCATCTCGGTTATAACGATACCCACCTACCATCCAAGATACTAACGGCTGCTGGGAGATCGCTTTGCGTTCCACTTGAACGAGATTATATCCTTGGAGCTTTAAGTAATAAGTTAAAAGACTGCTTAAAGGATAAGCCTCGTAAATACTCCGTTTTGCCCATACCTGCCACCTCCGTGGTTGAGCGATCTCAGTTTGAATTCCCCTAGCCCGCCACCGATAAGCACTAGCCGCAGCATTCTCAAAACTGCGATGATTACTTAAAACTACTTTTTCTTCTAGTCGAGGTTGACTTAAAGGTTGCTGAAGTATTTCAATCGTCAGCTCATCGGCTTTCACCGTTTGCAGTTTGCCATCCCCAGCTTTAAAAGTAAGATTGAGCTTATCGCCCTTAGCAGCTTTGAGGACGAGTTTATCTTGAGGATTTTCACCAAACCTCTGGATGATCCCCATCTGCATAATAGGATTACTATCTTGAGCCGCATTCAAATTTTCACCAGCAAGAGCAGTCAAACAAAAGCAACTAATCAATAATTGCCCAGCAAATCTGCCACCTATTTTCCAGCTTAAGAAAGTTTGCACGTCACTCATGATTATTAGTAATATGGTCAGCAGGGTAAATTAGCGTTAATCTTTATTCATCCTCGCTTGGAGAATCAAGTTCGGGATCGATTTTTTGAGCTTTAGGTTTCAAGATTGGTTTTTCGGTTTTTATTAAGTTAGAAGTAGTAAGTGAAGTAGCAAGTGAATTAGAAAGTGGAGTATAAGGGCAGGCTAAATGCTCGTAACTAACTAGACTCAAATAATTTTCAATCAGTTCGCATCTTATATAAACAAGTTGTTGGATTAATTCTATGGGAAGAGTTCCTCGAACTTCTAGGCTAAAGCGATCGTACTGAGCGGGATGTAAATATTCTGGTCTGCGTTGAATTTCAATTAAAACCGAATTATCCAATTGCTTAGTCACAAGCCCACGGATATTAAATTGCCCATTCTCAAATTCTTCGATCTTACTAGCAATATCTGTTGCCAAAATTTCAAAGCGGACACCGTGCAACTTACTGGTTTTAGGATAGACAATAAATTGATGGGGTACTGACAAATCCGTCTTTTTTTCTAAAGATTTAACCGCTTTACTTAGCACATAAGCCTTGTAGGTGAGATTATTCTTTGTTGATAGCAATTCGCCTTTATGAAAAGCTTCAGGACTAGGTAAATATTTACCCGCAACTAAACCTACGGCTTGGCACCAAAATATTGGCTGGGCAATTTCAGGCGATCGACCTTGCTCTGAGTCTTGTAATTCCTCACGAGATGGATCGCTTTCTAAAATTTCAGCAAAAGCCTCATTCTCAAGAACACTTTCTTGGCTAGAACCCTCTTGGTTAGAGACATTTTCGACTTCGCTAATTAATTCAACCGCTTTAAGGGGCTCTGCTTGGGGATCGACTTGTAAATCAATTAATTCTGATGATTCTAAGATTAGATTAGCACTACTTTCTAATGGAATATCATGCTGTAAGTCATTTTGATTAGAAGTTCGATCTTCAGTCACTTCTAGGGTTTCGGGTTGAGCTAGAGGCTTAAGTTTGGGCTTAAGTATGGGTTTGCTTTTGTCAGGGACTGTTTCTGATTTTACTTTCTCTATTTCTAAAGCTTGAGTATCATTTGTCTCAACCTTAACTTTTTGCTGAATTTTAATTAAAGGCTTGGATTTAGGAATTTCCGATTGCGTTATAGTTTCTTCTTTAGATTCAAGCAAATCTATTTTAGGTAACTCCGATAACTCCGATGAAACTTCCAATTTTTCTATAACTTCTGGAACTTCTTGGGCAATTGGCTGAAGGTCAGTCTCAATATTTTCGGCTAGATCTTTAGCCTCATCTTTTGGTAGAGGCTTGGGTAACGCTTTTTGACGTTGCGGACGCTGAAGAGCAGCACTAATACTAACTTTTTGATCGGGCTTAGGCATAGATAAATATATAGGAGTCAATCACTCGCATCTATTCTAGTTGATCTTAGAAGAGGGTTCAATAATTAGATTTTATGACCTATTTATTCTTAGATTAGTTTTAGGGAATTTTTGGCAACTTTCTGAGTTTGGTCTAAGTCTGAGGTGTTTGAGATACCTATGGTAATTAATACTTGAGCGTGAATTTATAGAGCGATCTTCAAAATAGATCCTTTAGAACATCTTAACTTTACGGGCATAATCGTAAGCTCCATGTAACCT
>CAZLKI010000348.1:1536-3115 GCA_964560035.1 uncultured Synechococcus sp. | reverse complement strand
GAAGATTTTCACTTTTAATTAGGGCAGCTTCGATATTTTTGCGATCGCTGATATCGTTTACCATAATAAAGTCAGCGGATCTACCCTGCCATGAAATTTTATGACTGTTAACCTCGACATCAATTACGGTTTTATCCCGTTTACAATGCCGCCACTCGCTCATTTCCGCTATATCTGAAGCTTGGTTTATAAATTCTGAAATTACTTCTTTAAGTTTGGGAATATCTTCGACTGGACGAATATCTGCAATAGTCATGCTTAAAAATTCCGATCTAGAATAGCCATAGTGAGCGATCGCCGCATCGTTAACTTCTAAAAATTCTAAAGTACTGGTGTCATAAATCCACATGGGTTTGGGATTATGCTCGAATAGCAATCGATAGGCTATGTCGCTTTCTAACTGATTTGTAATATCTTTGGCAGTCATTAACAGCAGAGTTTGTGCGTTGTGCTCAAAAGTCTTTGCCGAGACCAGAACTTGTCGAATTAGTCCTGATTTAGTTCTTAGACCAGTTTGAAAATCTTTAATTTTGCCTTTTTCCTGAAGTGTCTCGATAATTCTGGATCGGTCTTGAGGATTATGCCAAAGTTGAACTTCAAATCCAGTAGCTCCAATAATTTCATGGCGTTGGTATTCAGAAATTTGACAAAAAGCTTCATTAGTATCGATAATACGCCCATCAGCTAGAGTTGAGATCGTAATTGGATCTAGGCTGATTTGAAACACCAGATCTGTCAGACTAGCTACTATTTCAGTATTGAGTTCGGTATTTAGTTCAGAATGAGGCGAGTTCATAAATCTAAAGAACTATGGGTTAGCTGAAAGTTGTCTAAAATTTGTTATTGACTGTTTGTGGATCGAATTCTATATCCTAAAATATAGTTTATTCAATTATTAGTTTAGTTAGTTTAATTGGCGTTTTAGCTAAATGTTGCTAAATATTGCTAAATGTTATAGAGCCTGTGCGCGCGAATCTCAAAAGCCAATCTAGCCTTTAAAATGAACAGTTAGGATTAATAGTGTGTCAATTTGTATACTTATAAAATTTTTTAAATAGATCGAGTGATAACCTATTTGTAAACATAGAAAACATAAATAAAAAAATAATGAATTTAGGAGTAATCGCCGTAATCACCTATGGCATCTTAGCTTTATTGGGTGGCATTATGGGCTATGTTAAAAGTCAAAGCCAAGCCTCTCTAATTTCTGGCATCGTCAGTGGTTCGCTGTTATTAGCCTCAGGTGGACTACAATTAGGCGGTCAGGATTGGGGTAAATTTTTAGGAATAGCGATCGCCACTGCCTTAATTTTAGTATTTGTAGTTCGTTTAGTTAAAACTCGTAAATTTATGCCCGCAGGTGTCATGATTATTGCTGGAATCGCCACATTAAGCGCGGTACTCTTACCGATCTAGTGCCAATCTAGTATTAATCTAGGACTACCAATCAAGGACTTTGTGAGCAATGCGATCGCCAACTTCAATAGACGTAAACCCAGTAAAAACGGCGATCGGTCAAACTTTTAATAAAGCCCAAAACCTCAATCAGCCAGTTATTTTTACCTATTCTTGGGACTAC
>CAZLKI010000348.1:0-1436 GCA_964560035.1 uncultured Synechococcus sp. | reverse complement strand
TAAATTTTATTGGCAGCAGCAATCTTTAACTTTAGCGGCGATCGGGATGGTTGCTAATATGGATACTCGTGTAAATGATGAGTTAAATAGTAAGCTAACCTCAACAAAATCTAATCGGTTTGAATCTGCCAAATCTTTTTGCCAAACTTATCTTATCAATTCCCTAACTCACGGTAAGACAGTTTTAGGATTGATTCCCACTTATGCACTGGGAGGCTTCGCTTTTCACGATCGCGATATTTCTAATACTTTCTCTGGGCAAATAGGGCAGGACTTTCCTAATGCCATGTTATTTATTCCTAAATGGATACTGCAACAGCAAAATAATTTTCCTTTAGTTATTACTTTTAATTACTGCATTCATCCCTCGGATGATTTAACAAAACTAGAAAAATTAGTAATTGATGACATCTTAGAATTTCCCGATCTAGCCGATCGCGATGGGAACCAACAAGCCAGCCTAAATTTTAATTCCGATCTTCACAATCCTCTTCATAGTCCTAAAGTAGATTCCATCCAAGTTCCGATAGAAGCTCCGATAGAAGTTAAAGAAGTAAGAGGCGATCGCCCTTGGATCGAAGTTGTCGAACAGGCAGTGGAGCTAATTAAGTTAGGAAAATTAGAGAAAGTGGTATTAGCAAGGGCATTGGATGTAAACTCGACCAGTCATCCCCTCCAAGTATTAAACTCTTTACGTCACAACTATCCAGAATGTATTTCATTTTTAGTAAATTTTGGTAGTGCTAGTTTTGTTGGAGCTACTCCAGAAATTTTATTGCAGTTCCATTCCGCTAATTTGGCTGATAATTCTTCTAATAAATTAGAACAGGAACAATTACATCTAAAAAGTGATGCGATCGCTGGTTCTATCCACCGAGGATTATCAGATAGCGAAGATCGGGATTTAGGGAATACTCTTCTTAATAGCCTTAAAGACCGCTACGAGCATGAAATTGTCATTAGATCGATATGCGATCGCCTGCAAAACCTCGGAGTAGATTTACAAGAGTTAACTTTACCCAAACTCAAACGACTTAAAAATATTCAACATCTTTATACTGAAATCGTAGGGACTTTAGATAACAAAATCAATTCAAATAGTTCCCATTGGCTCCAATGCTTTGAGATTTTGCACCAAATCCATCCCACCGCCGCCGTAGGAGGAGAACCTCAAGATATCGCCGTACAGTTAATTCAATCATCGGAAGCTTGCGATCGCGGTTGGTATGCGGCTCCAATTGGCTGGGTAAATAGCAATGGCGAAGGAATTTTTGCGGTTGGGATTCGTTCGGGATATGTTAATGGTGAAACGGCTAGAATCTATGCTGGGGCTGGAATTGTCGCCGACTCCGATATTCCTTCAGAACTCGCAGAAACAGAAATCAAGTTTGAGGCTTTACTACGTTCCTTGATTTAGATGGTTCCTTGATTTAGAT
>CAZLKI010000347.1:0-3127 GCA_964560035.1 uncultured Synechococcus sp. | reverse complement strand
AGATGGTCTGCACCCAGATATTTAGCGATCGCCGGAGAATAGATCTCATAAATTAAAGTCAAAGGGATGCCCCCATGCCACAACAAATAATGCCTGCCCCAAAACGGATCGGGATAGCCAAAAGCTTCAACCAAAGCAGGACTGTAGCCTTGATAGACTCCTTTTAGATCTCGATACAGCTCTGTAAATTCTTGATTTAGACTTTTCCAAATTGGCAAACTTGGGTCTTTTAAGTATTCCTGCATAGTCGCAGCTTGCCACCATGAAGTTGCATGGGAGAAAATCTCTCCAGATGTGGCACTTTTTAGCCAAATTTGTCTGCGGATGCGTGGAGCAGGAATTTTTTCAATCCCAATCGGTACGTTATCATCTTCATCACCAATATCAGTCATAGCAATTACATCTACCACAATGTCAGCTTGAGTAAGTAATTGTAAATGGCGAGTAGGTGCACCATCACCTAATAAAAACATCTGCCAATAAGGAGACATTAAACTAAATGGTAAGCCAATGCGAATATCTTCAGCGTTACCCGTCCAAATCGGATTAGTGATACTGTGCCATTTAGTTTCAGGTTGAATAATTTGCATGGAAATCTATAAATTTTTATAAAAAACTTCTTAATATTACTTAATATAATATCCCGTTCTGTAAATTTGGTACTTGAAGACTTGAAGTTCGGATACTAAATCGATTTTGCCGAGAGATTTTATAAAGAGGAGTTATATTTTTGAGGATTGCAGAAAAATTTTTCTAGGGCATCGATGCAAGCTTTATCGTCGTAGAGCCGCTCTCTTCTCATTTTTTCGACAATACTAGCTCTCCAAGCTGGATCTAATCCTAGTTTTACGGCGATGTCTATATATTCAGATTCAGTATTAGCGATGGTTTCGGTGATTTCGAGAATTTTGAGCATGGCATAACTATGGCGACTTCGCATGAATTGTTTAGGGAGCGTGACAACGGGTAGATTGCAGGCGATCGCCTCTAAAGTCGTATTACCGCCAGACCAATCGATAGTATCTAAAAAAATATCAGAAATCAGATTTAGGCTCAGGTATTCCTCACGATTGAGGCGTGGCATGATTAGACAATATTCCTCGCTATCATTAAATTCGGCAAAAGCGGTTTGTAATCGTTGCTGAAACTGGTGGGTGACATAGTTGCCATTATTGCTATAGATAAATACAAATTTGGCTTTGGGAACTTGAGCCGCGATCGCCGCAAAAATATAATCGTATTGGGGTAAATACTTAAATAACGACTGGCAGCATAAATAAACTATGGCATCTTCGGGGATTTGGAATTGCGATCGCGGAATTGGATTTGGCGGTAATTCAGGTTTCGGATAGGAAATACTGAGATTTGGTAAGCGGATCAGTTGTTCTCGGTAATGCGACTCTGCATCTTCAGGTTCCATTAGATCGCTGGATAAAAAGTAATCTATAGTTGGCAGCCCAGATGTAATTGGATGTCCCCATGCCACACATTGAACGGGGGCTAGGCGTAAGGCGGCTACTTGAGTAGTTTCAGGATTCATGCCGATATCGGTAAACACGAGAATATCTAATTCATCTTTAGCAATCTGGGCGATCGCTGTATCTAAATGCGGTACATGATAGATAAAATCGCTGTTTTGGGCAAAGGGATCGGTTCCAGCAGTAGGAAGCTTTCCTGTAAAGTAGCAATAGATTTTAAATTGGGAACGATTCAAGTTTTGGAGCCAGCCTAAAAACAATTTACTGACGGTATGGTTGCGGAAATAATTAGAGATAAAACCTACGCGAATTTTGCCAGAATTTTGAGGATCTGAGCCGTCCCTTAATCTATGGACTAAAGGCTGGACGTATTGAGGATAGGCTGCTGCCATGACCCGATGGACTAGATCGCCGTATTGGGTTTGCAGTTGTAAATCATTTTGAGCTTGGTATTGCAGATAAAAATTGGTACAGTTCTTAAGTGCTTTTAAGGCTTGCGCGATCTCTAAATCTGAAGTCATGATGGAAGTTGAGAGCTTGTTTAATCCCAAAATGAAGCGTTGTCGCCATATATTGATTCGATCGGGAGTTTCATAAAGAATTGGTAAAGCTAAAAGCAGTTTGAACTGGGCTACTAAAAGATTAGGTTCGTAGGTTAAGGCAGTTTGAAACAGGGCGATCGCCTCATCCAGTAAATTTTGATCCTTTAATAAACTCCCCAGAGTCACATACCAATCCCCACAGTCATGCTTAATTAATATGGCTTTTCGATAGGCAGATTCAGCTTCTTCAGCCCTTGCTCTAACTGTGTAGGCATTGCCCAAATTGTAATAGGCTTCGGCAAAATCGGCTTTGAGTTCTATGGCTCTTTGATAAACCGCGATCGCCCGATCGAAGTCATAATTTGCCTGTAAAGCATTGCCCAGATCGTTATAGATTTCTGCCGCATTAGGCGCAATTTCTAGGGCTTTCATGTAAATATCTAAAGCTTCTAATATCTGCCCAGATTCTTGGAGCGCGTTACCCAGATTATTTAAAGCTTGAACGTAGGTTGGATCGATCGTAATTGCCTGATGATAAGAGGCGATCGCCTTGGAAATTTCCCCGTTTTGTTTTAATAAAAATCCTAAATTGTGATGTGCCTGTGCCAGATTAGGAATTAAAGATATGGCAGTTTGATAGTGAGCGATCGCCCGATCTCGATTAGCTTTAGTATTTTCTTGAGCTTGCAGCGCATTTCCGAGGTTGTAGTGAGTTTTGCCGTTATGAGGTTGGAGTTTGAGAGCTTTTTGATAGTTGGATATAGCTTCGGTAAACTTGCCCGATAATCGATATGCCTCGCCCAAATTGCCATAGAAATCAGGATTTTGAGGATTTAGTTTAATTGCTGTTTGAATATAGGCGATCGCCACATCATGATTTCCAACTTGGTGTGCCAAAACTCCGAACAAATGATTGGCATCGATATGATTGGGTTGCTTGCTTAAGATCTGGCGATAAAGTCTTTCAGCTTCAATTAAGTTTCCTGATTGATGATATTTCAAGGCTGATTCGATGGTTGGCATAATCTGCATAGATTTAATAGAACTTAAAAACTGATGTTACGCAGAAGTCAACTGTCCCTCATCCCCTTCTCCCAAGTAGAGAGA
>CAZLKI010000346.1:0-3131 GCA_964560035.1 uncultured Synechococcus sp. | reverse complement strand
CCCCAATACAGTCCCCCAATCACCTGGTACTCAGTCTTGAACACTCCCTCGACATCCTGTGCACACTGTTACTTCCAGCAACGTCCAGTATCAAGCTATCGGACGGGTTTGCTGCTACTGGGCGGGTTTGGTTGGGGGCGCTATTGCCCAACCCCCCCGGTGATCGTGCTAGGGCCCATTCGCTCGCGGTTCCTGCCGGTTTTCTTGTTGATCTCCACTTTATATATCTTCAAGCACCCTCTCGGGCCATGTGGCGCTCCACCTTGTGCCCGGGGACCGGCCTAAGCCGCACTTAGCAAGTGACCGCCTCCACCGATGCACCACTACCCCCGCGCTCCTAGGGTTGACTGGCCTGGCTACATCGGCCATGTAGCACGCCACACGGCTTACATACACACTCAACAACACCCTCGAGGCCCTGACAAGACCGAACCGCATTGTTGCACCGCTACATCTTTGCTTTTTCGACACCCTTCTACCGTACTCTACCGTGCTTGGGTTTGGGCCGTCACGGGTCTAGCTAGCACCGGCCCAATAGCTCGGCATGCATGCAAGAGGTACACAGTTGGTTGCTACAAAGTGCTACAACGCTTGCACGTGATGCTGGTAGTGGCGTGGTGGTCGTGGGTGGTGAGCGGCCGAACGGTGGTGGGCATATGGATGCTACCCATATGATACCGCTAGCACCTTGGTCCTTGGTCATGGCCGTTTATCAGCGTGATAGGACCGTAGCGTCAACGCCCTCATATGTGGTTGGGAGTAGCGTTGCCGACAAGCATTGACCGGTTGGTTGACCGGTTGTGATGCGTGGGTCTTGGGTAGGACCAAACGGTGGTGGGCACATGAGTGCTACCCATATGATACCACTAGCACCGCCTTGGCCTTGGCCAGGAACGGCCGTTTGTCAGTGTGATAGGACCCTAACATCTGTAGTTGGGAGTAGCGTTGCCAACAAGCTTTGACCGGTTGGTTGACCGGTTGTGCATGCGTGGGTTGTGGGTACAACGGAACGGTGGTGGGCACATGGGTGCTACCCATATGATATATAGCTTGCTTGCATGTTCCAAAGTTGTTGTTCTATATGACACCATTAGCACCGCCTTGGCTAGGAACGGCCGTTGATAAGTGTGATAGGACCCTGACGTCAACGTCCTCACATGTGGTTGGGAGTACCGTTGCCGACAAGCATTGACCGGTTGGTTCACCGGTGGTGCATGCGTGGGTCGTGCGTAGGACCAAACGGTGGTGGGCATATGGGTGCTACCCATGTGATACCACTAGCACCGCTTTGGATGGTCGGTTGGCAGTACATACGCCAACGTCAACGTCCTCATACTTGCCGACAAGCTTTGACCGGTTGTGCATGCGTGGGTCGTGGGTAGAAAGGGTGTTAAACCCCACCCCGGTGCCCCCGGGGTAGCGTTTGCTTAGCGCTTACATGGCCGTGATCGTCTAATGTACAGCTACCAGGCGTGTTCTCAGGCTGGCCTGGAGCACCTTCAGGCGTACCAAGTGCCTGGTGTGCTGGCAAGACCCATCGGGGCGTGTGTGTGTGAGTGAGTGTGCATGCACGGGACATGCTAGGCGGGGAGCCTAGGGCCAAGCACTAATGGCGTCCCAAACCAGGGCGTCGTGGTGCTTTTAGTGGTCCAGACACCACCGACTGCATGCCAAACAGCTGGCCTAACCTCCTCTGACCCCCGAGCCTGCCCCTCAACCGCTACCGTGCACCTACCGCCCAACAAACCGGGTTCCGGGCGCAATCACCTGAACGGGCGATTCAATCGCGAAATGCTGCGTAAAGCACGCCAGAACAATCGCAACTACAGCCGATAATGCATGCATGCAAACAACAACCACGTACTTGCAGCCCAGTAGCAGGGTAACCGGCCAGAGCATAGCACACCCCTTGGGGGGTTGGTGTCGAAGCGCTAGTGCCAACAGGCCTGGAATCCTCGTGCTACTGGGCCGGTTACCCTGCCCGTTCAGAAACGCTCAAGTCCACGCCTGGAAGCCCCTATGCAAGGGCGTTGGAAGGAAGCAAAGAAGAAAAGAAAAGGAAGCAAGGAACAGGGAAAGAAAGCAA
Source organism: uncultured Synechococcus sp. (assembly GCA_964560035.1). GTDB lineage: Bacteria > Cyanobacteriota > Cyanobacteriia > Pseudanabaenales > Pseudanabaenaceae > PCC-7502. The sequence goes on along the minus strand of CAZLKI010000346.1, from coordinate 1,045 downwards.
GGTTGATCCGAGCTTTCTGGAAGTGTAGCCGAGCACCTGGACTGCTTCTAAGCGCCTTTCTCCTAGCCGTCTACTAGCGAACTCCATGCTTACAGTGTGGTCACTAGCTGATGAGCGACAGGTAGCCTTGGTGGGTATTGGTCGGGGGCTAAATGCGCCTGGCTTGTACTACCTAAGCTATATCAACGTCAACGGCTTCGGCCGGTGGTAGCTGCTATTGGCTTCTGGCCTTTAGCCGCGAACGATGAGGAATCTGTATAAATACACGATGTGTAATCGTAATTTATACAAGCATGCTAGTCCGGTGGCATCAGTGCTCGCTTCGTGCTTGAGCCTGTTGTTGCTTGCTAGCGCTTCGGTTCAGCCTGCGCAAAGTTTGGGTCTTGTGTTTACACATGCCCAATGCTTTGGTATCGTTGGTTTGGATTGGAGGAATGCTCAGTGGGAACTCGCGGAAAGCTAGCTAGGACAGCTCTGATCCTTGTGACGGAGCCTGTCCTGCTAGAAACATACCCAAACACTCCTGCCAGCTTGCTGGCTTCGAGTCTGTGGTCAGCCAATTGGCGAATAGTTGGGCTTTAGGGCCTGGCGAAAGCTGAGCGGTTGTACTGCAGTAAGGGTAGCTACCTGGTTGATCCTGCCAGTAGTCATATGCTTGTCTCAAAGATTAAGCCATGCATGTCTAAGTATAAACTGCTTATACTGTGAAACTGCGAATGGCTCATTAAATCAGTTATAATTTATTTGGTGGTACCTTACTACTCGGATAACCGTAGTAATTCTAGAGCTAATACGTGCGTAAATCCCGACTTCTGGAAGGGACGTATTTATTAGATAAAAGACCGACCGGGCTTGCCCCGACCCGCGGTGAATCATGATAACTTCACGAATCGCACAGGCTCGTCCTGGCGCTGTTTCATTCAAATTTCTGCCCTATCAACTTTCGATGGTAGGATAGAGGCCTACCATGGTGGTAACGGGTGACGGAGGATTAGGGTTCGATTCCGGAGAGGGAGCCTGAGAAACGGCTACCACATCCAAGGAA
>CAZLKI010000345.1:0-3134 GCA_964560035.1 uncultured Synechococcus sp. | reverse complement strand
ATAAATAGCAATGACCAAATCAACCCAACGGCGTTATCTCTATATCGGTCTGAGTATTCTAGCGGCACTGCTTTTATTTTTTGGAATTCAATTTTTCCAGCCCCGTCCTACCCTAAACAAAGCTGCCACGATTGCCCCACTGCCCCAACATCCCTACATCAAGGTGTATTTTAATCAAAATCAAGCAGCCAGCTACACCGATCCCTATCGCAAAATTACCCGCCCTGGTGACGATCTCGAACAATTTATTATCGACAATATCAATCAAGCCAAATCCAGTATTGATGTCGCCATTCAAGAGTTAAGACTTCCTAAAATCGTACAGGCTCTGAGCGATCGCTTTAATGCAGGCGTAAAAGTAAGATTAGTAATTGAGAATACTTACAACCGAGGCTACAGCGAATTTAGCGAAGCAGAACAGGCAAGATTTAACGATCGCGAAAAAGGTAAATATGAAGACTTCAAAGCTTTTGCAGACTTAAATAAAGATGGCACGATCTCTCAAGATGAAATCAATCAAAGAGATACTATTCCCATGCTCAAAAATGCCAAAATCCCCTATATTGACGATACGGCGGATGGCTCTAAGGGTTCGGGACTAATGCATCATAAGTTCGTAATTATCGATGGCAAAGTTGTAGCCACTACCTCGGCTAACTTTACGATGAGCGACGTGCATGGAGATTTTAGCGCGCCCCTAACCACAGGTAATAAAAATAATGCCCTTCGCATTGATAGCCCCCAAGTCGCACAGCTATTTACCGAAGAATTTGAATTAATGTGGAAAGATAAATTATTTGGCACCAAAAAACCCTATCGTCCCGCGCGATCGCTCATGGTAGGAGATACCCAAGTAGAAGTTAAATTTTCTCCCGATCTCAAAAAAATCGATTGGAATGATAGCAGCAATGGCTTAATTGGCAGAAGCTTAGACAAAGCAAAAACCACAGCAGATATGGCACTATTTGTCTTTGCCGAACCCAAACTGGGAAACATCCTAGAAACCAAACACGACCAAAATGTTGAGGTTAAAGTCTTAATCGATCCGGGCTTTGCCTATCGCGATTATTCAGCAGCGTTGGATATGTGGGGCTATGTCTCAACTCAAGATTGCCGTGATGGTAATAGCCGACCTTGGGCAAAACCCATAACGACTGTGGGCGTACCAAACCTAGTTAAAGGCGATCTGCTCCATCATAAATTTGGGATAGTTGATTCCAGTCTGGTGATTACGGGTTCGCATAATTGGTCAAATACCGCCAACCGTACTAATGATGAAACCCTGATGGTGATTAATAATCCCCTAGTCGGAGCGCATTTTCAACGGGAATTCGATCGCTTGTTTGATGATGCTCGATTTGGTGCCACCGAAAAAGTTAAACTCAAAGCTCAAACTACCTGTCCGCAAAAACTAACAACCACGAAAAAAAGACGAGTACGGAAATCTAAACGTAATACTAAATCTGAAGTAATTCCATCCCCTGAAACCAGTCAAAAGGTAAATCAGCCTGAAGTAAATGATGAACCAGCCGATTAAATTTACACAACTTGAAACTGCTTTTGCTTGGGCATTAACTTACCTTCAGACTCATAGGTTTCGGCTAATAATATTACCTCTTGAGCATTGCTAATCGCCTCTTCGTAGGAATCACCGTGGGTGCAGGGATATCTTCAAATTCAGGTAAAAACACCACAAAGCATTCATCTTCATCTGATCACTGGACAATAACTGTATATTTTATTTATAGTTTTTCATATTTTAAGCTTAGGTTTAATTAGGTCGATATGATTTTCTGCCCATTAGATTTAAGATTGCTATAAGTATTTGGAGAAGTGTAATTGATCTTTGCAGCATTGGGTTTAGATGTAGGACGTAGGCGGATTGGGGTGGCGGGATGCGATCGCACGGGTTTAATTGCCCACGGGATTACCACAATTATCCGTAAATCTTGGGAACTAGACATGGCAGAGTTACAGCAACTGGTTATAGAGCGCGAAGTTGAAACCTTAGTTGTGGGACTCCCCTACAATATGGACGGCAGTATTGGTTACCAAGCAAAGCAAGTCCAAAAATTTGCATACGGTGCCGCTAAACATCTTGAATTGGCTTTAGAATTTATGGACGAACGACTTACTTCCTTTGAGGCAGAACAAATGATGATGAACTCTGGAATTTCGCCTAGAGATAATAAAGCAATGGTCGATCGCAAAGCCGCAGCTTTAATTTTGCAACAATGGCTGGAGACTAAAAAGCGTAATCCTAGTTAGTGTATCTACCGAGCGAAATAAATGAATGAGTTTTAGATAATGATGGACGATTTATTGATACTTCTGAGTAATTTTCTGAATAATTTATAGATACTTCGTAACGATTTATTTATGACGATGAATGATTTTTAGGTGATAGTAAATGATTTTGCTCTGACATTTATAATTTGTAACTACTCAGGTCAAATAGTGGATAATCTGCTGCTAGAACGTATATCCATGTGAGGGATTAAGCATGATGCTAAAGTGCCGTTACAGTGGTTACATTATGTGAATGGTAAGTCTACCTAAAGCTAAAAGTATAGTCTTCCAAATTAAAATCATTTCTTATGACTTAAGCTCTTCAATTTCCAGTAAATCTACAGTTATTGCTGCAATTGGAATAGCCATAAAAACACCAAATACCCCCGCAATTTTAGCCCCAACTAATAAGAAGAAAAATACTACTACAGGATTTAATTTCATGGTTCCTTGCATAACTCGGGGAGAAATTAAATTATCTTGAATTTGTTGAAGAATAACGCAGGATATTAAAACTTGTAATGCCAGCCAGCCATTTTGAGTTAAAACAATCAACGTAACTATTCCCACCCCTAGAGTTGCACCTATACCTGGAATCATATCTAAAATTCCTATTATTAAAGATAACAATAGTGCTGATGGTACTTGTAGTATTAGAAAAATTATAAAAGTTGATATAGTTAAGAACAAAACTAATATTAACTCTCCTCGAAAAAATCCCAAAAAACTTCTTCTAATAACATCCGTGAATTTTTGCCTTTGCTCTTGTGGAACTATTTTAATTATGAAAGTCCATAAAATCTCTCCATATACCAACATAAAAAAAGATATAACAGCAATAAATA
>CAZLKI010000344.1:0-3139 GCA_964560035.1 uncultured Synechococcus sp. | reverse complement strand
GCTAAATTATTCATATCATCCAAAGTCATTGACGGCGGGTGAGTTCAACCGTTATCCCTCAACCTCTCGGTACGACTGAAAGCTTCCTCTTTGTCCATTACCGTTGTGAAAATGCTGTATCAACCGTGAATTATCACACAGCACTCACTATACTTCGCCAGTAAGGCACAAAATCTCAGCGTAAAGTTGTGAACTGATCTTAAATCGAGCCTGAATCATTTATTGAAATTGGATCAACTTCATTCCTAGAAGATTACTGGCTGTGCCAATGCTGATTTTCTTCTGCTGAAATAGTATCAGCACAACTTCCTGCAAAAACCCCTGCTCTGACAGACTATAGGCTTCTAAGACTCGATCAAGAATGACAATGCTAAAGATGCTTTTACAGTGTTTAGATCCCTCTGGTTATTAGGATATAGGATTCTACATCAGCATGGCGGGAGCCAAGAAACAGTCTGATGTTCCACGATGTTCCAGAAAGCTCTTGACACGCAATTTTCCGTTTGCTATACTCTTGGAACACTACGGAACATCATGGAGAATAAAATGTCTTACACCGCAAGTCTTCGCCAAAACCCTGGTCGGACATCTTGGTTCGTCGAATTTCGCCATCCGCTAAAATTTGACAAGGGTAATAAACCAGGTAGAAAAGTCAGAAAGGGATTGGGTGATTGTAGCGAGGAGCAAGCAAAATCTCTTGTAGATCAGCTTAACGAATTACTGAAAGACGAGTCATTATGGTCTGAAGACGCTAAATCTGTTGTTAAATCGCGTTTTAATGCTCGTGTTATTGAAATTTTTTACGATAATTTGGAGTTTCAGCCAACTATGCATAGAGAGATCCGTGAGCAATATATTCCTTTTCCTGCTAAAGATTCCAGTCGTCGTATCCTTTTGCTAGGAAGAACAGGTGCTGGTAAAACTACGCTATTACGTCAGTTAATTGGTTCAGATAACAAATTAGATCGCTTTCCATCTACCTCCACTAACAGAACAACGACCTGTGAAATAGAAGTAATTTCCACTGAAAAAGATTTTTCAGCAGTTGTCACTTTTATGTCAGAAGATGAAGTGCGTTTCAAAGTTGAGGAATTAGCTTCTTCGGCAATTTTAGAGGCAATTAATGGCGCAGATAAAGATAAAATCGCCAGAGTTTTTCTGGAAGATCGTGACCAACGATTTCGACTAAAGTATCTTTTGGGAGATTTTAAAAAAGAAAATCATGAGGAGGAAGATCCCTACGCAGAACTATCCAGTGAAGAAGAACAATCTGATAACGGTGATGACAAAATTCAAGATGAGTTGCAGAATAAGTTGGAAAGCTTTCTGAACGACATCAAAGAAATAGCGACTTCAGCAAAGAGGCAAGTTGAGCTAGATCATGGAAACCTTGCTTTCATGACAGATCAGGACAAAAGTGCGGCATTAGAATTAATTCAGTCAGTGGTAGAAGAGTCTAATGAATTTATTCGGCTAGTTTCTGAAATCATGAAAGAAACACGGAGTAAGTTTTCTTTCATCCAATCTGGCGACTCTGAAAAATCGACTACGGGCTGGGTTAAGCTTTGGAGATTGAGCGGAGAAACTGATAGGAAGGAGTTCATTAAGGCAGTTAAATATTTTTCAGCTAATGCAGTTAATCTTTGGGGGACATTAGTTAGTCCGCTTGTCACTGGGATTCGAGTTCAAGGTTCATTCTTTCCAGAATGGTCACAGGATAAGTCCCCAATGGTCTTGATTGATACTGAAGGTTTGGGACACAAAGCAAGTGCTGAAGCTAATTTGTCTAACTCAATGGTTGACTGGTTCGATCAGGTAGATGCCATCTTACTCATTGATAAAGCAACTGATTCTATGGCGAACTCAGTAGGGAAAGCTTTAGAAACTATTGCTTCGACAGGGCATACACAAAAGCTCGTGATTGCCTTTACTCATATGGATGATTTAAAGGGAGACAATTTATCAAGCATTCAGGCTAAGAAGGATCATCTACGCAATAGCATTAGAAATGTCATTGCAAATCAGGTTGAAAAAAAGTTGACTAGAGGAGTTGCTCAGTATTTGGAAGTTCATCTTGAGGAAAACACCTTTTTCCTTGGTCACCTAGACTCAACAAAAGAGAAGGAACTTAAAAAGGTTGAGCCTGAGTTGAAAAAAATGCTTGAATGCCTAATTAATTTATCTTCATCAGATTTATCTACAGCTTTCCCAGAGTATAGTTTCGACAATTTAGTACTGGCTATTCGAGATGGAATTACGGATTTCAGAAAGAGGTGGAAGGCTCTTCTAGGTTTAGAAGTAGACTCTATGACCTCTCCCTCTGACTGGCAAAGCATCAGAACACTGACTAGAAAATATCGTGGGAATCTAGATGATAGCTCATTGAGATTGAAACCGCCAGCAGATCTCCGAAGTTCTCTTTCAAACGTGATTTCACAGTTTCTTGATAATCCCATCAGTTGGAATGGGACACCTAGCTCTGAAGAGAAGAAATCTGTTATTGACCAGATCAAGGCTCAATTTACTAAAAAGTTAATTAAATGGGTTGAACAGCGCGTGCGTGAAAAACCCCGAAAGGATTGGATTGTCGCTTCAGAATACAGTATGCCGAAAGATGGTCGTGGAAGTACCAAGCTTAGAGCCTCAAGTATTGAATCTCTCTATGAGTATTGGATACCAATTCCTAGTGCGACTGGAGATCAGGAGGTGCAAGAGTTCATCAACGAGATCAAGATCTTAGTAAAAGGGTCGATCGATGAAGTCAAGAAGGAAATAGTGGAGTAAATGTAGTTTTCGATTTCCCTCCTTGGATAAGCAAATAAACAATGTGTGAACATGCAGGGCTAACAACCTACTGGAGCGGACGGCTGGGGATCTTGTTTGTAATGCAGCAGTAATCTGCCGCCGCTCAATTAGACCGTTATGCCGAACCGATCATCGCCCCGTTTAAATTATCTATTTTCAGCAGAGATTAAGCAAGCAAAATAGTTGAGTTCGGAGAGATTATTTGCGATCGCCGACTCACCTTTGTTTTCAACCTTTAGGCTCTTGCAAATCATCATGAGATACTCCAGAAAGTCGAAACAGGTAATCACGGCAAAATTGTGGCTACTGATATCAACGCTTATTAAAAGCGAGT
>CAZLKI010000343.1:0-3150 GCA_964560035.1 uncultured Synechococcus sp. | reverse complement strand
CATAGAACCGCATGATTCTTTTACTAAACCGCACTCTGCAATCATAAAACCGCAACATTCCTAGAGTGAAGTTATGAAACGACTTGGGTTTAGGAGATTTTAGAAGATTTTAGGAGGAGATTTTGGGAATAGAATTAATTAATTTGCGCGTATATTCTTGTTGGGGATTGGTACAAATTGCTTCGGAATTATTAATTTCTTCAATTTTGCCTTTATTCATGACCATAATGCGATCGCTCATAAACTTGACGACACTTAAATCATGGGAAATAAAAATATAGGTGAGTTCTAGCTCAGTTTGGAGTTCCTTTAATAAATTCAACACTTGAGCCTGTACGGATACATCCAAAGCCGAAACCGATTCATCGGCAACGATCAAACTCGGACTCAAAGCCAAAGCACGAGCGATACAAATCCGTTGGCGTTGCCCGCCTGAAAACTCATGGGGATAGCGTCTGTAAGCACTTTTATCGAGCCCCACCCGTTTGAGTAAGTACATTACTCGTTCGCGGCGTTCTGTAGATGAATTGCGACGATTATTATAAAAACTATGAATTTCTAAAGGTTCGGCGATCGCATCTCCCACACTCATGCGCGGATTAAGCGAACCAAAAGGATCTTGAAACACGATCTGCATATCACGGCGCAAGCGTTGCATTTCCCGACGATTAAAACTTAAAACATTTTTACCCTCAAACCAGATCTCACCACTTGTGGGCTTGATTAGTTGCAAAATCGCTTTACCCGTTGTGGTTTTACCGCAGCCCGATTCTCCCACCAAACCAAGGGTTTCACCTGCATAGACTTCAAAGCTAATATCATTTACTGCGACTGTATAGCGTTTTGTCATTCCCCATACGCCTCGCAGCGGAAATTCAACTCGCAGATTTTTTACTTTGAGGATGGGTTCTTTAGCGTGTAATGTTTGCAGTCTTTGCTCGATCTCAGATACCGTCACTATTTCGGAAATTAGTTCGGATGATTTTGAAGTTGCCGCTCCAGTTGCAGATATTTCCATAAAATCGCCAATTGTCGGTAACAGTCGCAATCTTCGATCCATTTGCGGGCGGCAGGCAATTAAACCCTTGGTATAAGGATGTTGGGGCTGTTGAAAGATATCCGATTTTGAGCCATACTCCACAATCTCTCCCCTATACATGACCGCGACACGATCGGCAATCTGAGCAATTACGCCTAGATCGTGGGTGATAAATAAAATCGACATCCGCCTTTGGCTTTGCAGTTTCTTTAATAAATCTAAAATCTCAGCTTGAATCGTTACATCCAATGCTGTAGTAGGCTCATCGGCAATCAAAATTAAAGGATTACAAGAAATGGCGATCGCGATCATCACTCTTTGCAACTGACCGCCCGAAAGCTCGTGGGGATAACGATTAAAAATTTGGGCGGGATCTGGTAATAATACTTCTCCTAATAATTCAATTGCTCTAGATTTAGACGCATCAGGTGATAATTTTTGATGGAGTTGAATCGTTTCTACTAACTGATAGCCACAGGAAAATAAAGGATTTAAAGATGTCATCGGTTCTTGAAAGATCATAGCTAGGCGATCGCCCCGATATAACCTAATTTGCTCGGCACTACATTTCAATAGATTTACGGGAGCTCCATCAAGATTTAGCCAGATCTCTCCACCAGTGACCTTGCCCGTTTGAGCGAGTAAGCCCATAATTGCCAGAGCCGTTACCGATTTTCCAGAGCCAGACTCACCCACAATGCCCAAAGTCTCTCCCTGAAGCAACTCCAAAGACACATCTTTAACTGCCGTAACTAGACCTTCATCATTTTTAAAGTCTATTTGAAGCTGGTTGATACTTAAAATTACGCTTTCTGGCATTCCTTGCAATCCTCTGTAGATTTTATCTTTCCTCCGCAAGAAGACTCTCAGCTTACCGATAGGACGGGTCGCGGTAACTATTTAATTGGTTCAAGTCTATCTTGATTTTGTCTATCTTAATCTTAAAGTGCAATCACAAATGTTATTAGGAGCTAGGTTTGTTAATATTTAGTTAATATTTAATTGTTGAGGTTTCTGATGGTAGCGATCGCTTCTAAGTAACTGGGAATTTCTTCACAGCCAACCTCGCAGGCTTTACGATCTACGCTGATGGAATCGTTACCCCAAAATACTTTACCTAACTCAATAGATTTACCCTTATCGGGCTTCCAGTCAGGACTTTCCAGCTTGCGATCGGCATCGACCACTGCCCCATCAAACAAATGTCCGATACAAAAATAGACATCCTGCAAAATTAACGGCACGCTCGGACGATGTAACTGCCCCCGCGAATTGGGACTGCGAGCTTTATAGTGCGATCGCGGAAATAATCCATATAAATTCTTTAAAGAAGCAGAAATCAACGGTTCATCTTTAAGAATAGTGCGCTTAAAAGCTCCAACCGTGATCCGACAATCTACTTCTTCTAATAAAATAGGTGCTAACATCGTCTTAAATCGTACTGGTTGCTCTTGTAAATTAGGATATTCTTTACAGGGTAGAGTATCGGCATCTAAAACCTGCATTCCCTCATCAAGTAAATTACCCAAGCCTTGGCGATCGCAAATTTCTGGCAAAGATAAAGCCGAACAAACACCTTCAACAATTAAAATTTCGGCATTGGGATTTACCGCCCGCAATCCTTGTAAGACTTTTGCCAATACTTTCATACTCACAGTTACAGGAGCCTTAACGGGATAGCCGAGATTGGGTTTGACTAAGATGCGTTTGGCGGCGATCGCACTGACAGGAGGAATATAAAAAAAATCTTTAGTATCAGCAACATTAACGGTCGGATCGATTTCATTTAGGTTGTGAATTAGAGGCATATAATCTCAAAACCAAATTGATTCCATAAATTCGGGTAAAACATCTTCACCTGAGAGTGTAATTGGAACTTGTAAGATTTCCACGTCTTTACCAAAACGATAGATTTCCACTTGCTTATCTTTGCTATTAATCAGCCAACTTAGCTTTGTGCCGTTTTCTTGATATTCTTGCATCTTGGCTTGGGTAATTGAAAGAGAATCGCTTGGAGACATGAGTTCAATCACAAAATCGGGACAGATAGGTGCAAATTTAGCTTGTTGTTCGGGGGTTAGAGCATCCCATCTCTCTTTAATAATCCATGA
>CAZLKI010000342.1:731-3220 GCA_964560035.1 uncultured Synechococcus sp. | reverse complement strand
TGGGTGACAGCAGCAGCACAGCTGCTGCACTGACACGCAGCAGGCAGCCACACAGTTTCCTGCCGCCTGACAATGTGCAGCCGCGCAACTACAGCAGTGGGGTAGGCACCTCACGCATTACTGTAGCTGACCCTATGTCTGCTGGTGACACGCAGGATGACATCAAGATGCAGGTGACCATCAGCCTGTCATCTTCACGCCTGCAAGAAGTGCTGCAGATGCTGAACAAACCACCAGCACCAGCAGCTGCAGCAGCAACTGCTGAGCCCCGCAACCAGGCCAGCAGCAGTGTTGCTGCTGTGCAGCCAGCACAGCACACTGGGCAGTGTGCACCAGACAATCTGGATGACATGACGTGGGAAAACCCCACAGAGTACCTGCAGCAGCAGAGCAGCAGCAGCAGCAGCAACCACCCAGCTGCTGCACTGGGCTCTGGCAGCAAGCCCAGCATTCAGGAACAGATCCTCAGTGGCCTGGCAAACAGCTTTGACAACAGCATGGACCTGGACGGCCTGCTGGGCAGCTACCGCGCCAGCTCCCAGCACAAGGAGATGAATGAGTTCTGTGGCCTGACACCTGAGACTGGGGTGTCACTGCAAACCAAGGCTGGGCGCATCTTCATGGTGCCAAGGGTCAAAGAGGACTCCGGCTGCATGCCGGACATCATCACTGAGCGCTGTGCAAAGACCATGGGGCTGCACATGATCAAACTGGGGCCAGACGACATGCCCAGTGTGGTCAATATAGAAGGTGGGGCAAGCAGCCGCATTTTCACACGCACTGAGCCAGTCACCATCATCCTGGCACGTGGCACACCAGATGAGACACACCTGGAGGTCCCTAGGGGCTTCCTTGTAGTGAGCAGCGACGCCGCTGCTGAGATGTATGACATGGTGATTAGCAGAGAGCTGCTGGGCAAGGTTTCTGGGTTTGTCATGCCGCTGCTGCAGGCATTGTTCTTCATCCCAGGCCTGCGCAGTGCCACCTCTGTCAGTGACTTGCGCTTTGCATCACTGCCAATCAAGATAGGCACTGCTGCCAACAAAAGCAAGCACCCTACTAACATGCACGTCGGGTTTGCATGTGCTGCTGTCGTGCAGGATGCACCACCACAGCAGTCACAGGCTGGCCATGCCAGCGCCTCATCACAGCAGTCTGGCAGCAGCAGCTCCAGCACAGTGGGGGGTGACACACCTGAGGCCACTGCCCAGGGCACTGCTGCAGACAACTGCAGCACCTGACAAGGCCAAGGGCAAACACAAGGCTGCACCTGCTACAGGTGAGGCACCGGGCGAGCAGCAGCAGCTGCCACCGATTCTCCGCGTTTTATTTTCAGCATGACTGCAATGGTTTGGATGTTATGGCTCATCAGCCTGCTGCCACTGTGGATCACTGGCAGCAAGGCACGCAGCTGGCTCACTGACACAGCACAGTGGATGCATTGCCGCGTGCACAGGATGGTACCCTGCAAGGGCACTACTTCCTACCACTTGTACACGGCATGGTCCACACAGGGCATAGCAGCTGTACTGACCCAGCGGGATGCAGATGGGAAGGAGTACACGGTGGCTTGTGTCAGCCGTTTGCTGAATGAGCACGAGAAACACTACAAAGTCTAAAAAGGGAAACACCTGGCTGCATGCTGGGGGGTGAAGTCCATGCGCGTCTACCTCCATGGCGTGCATTTCTACTTGCACACAGATTGCAGCCTGTAGCTGGCACTTACTTCCCAGCCGCAGCTGCTGCGGGAGTAGTGCTGCTGAGCCGTTCGGGGGGTTGTGTGCAGGCTTGATAATGGAACGGCAGTCAAGCAGAACTACTACTTGGACACAAGTCCTGCTGTGTGCAGAATTGTTGCACACTGCATCAAACAACTGTGTGCTGCTGCTGCACAGGTTGACATGCCTGCTGGCCGAGTGGTCAGCATTGCCCTGGGGCCTGGCAGGCGCCCACAAGCAGTGTTGGCAGCAGACAGATTTCCCAGGCACTGCTGCAACAAGCCAGGAGCGCCCATGCAGGCATGGCGTACCTTCATGGCTCACGCGTAGTCATTCAGGCCAGGCCAACCAGGCAGTGTGACAACTGACACTGGTGAGTACGATCAGCCCACAGCAGCTGAGCGTGGGATAGCTAAGGGTTACCCATGTGACAGCAGTTGCGTATGGAATTACTGAGCAGCAGCGCTGCCAGGCACTAGGGGAATGCATGGACAGTCACTGCATGCAGTGCATCTATGCCGTTACACGAGTTTGGTGGAGAGCAAACAGTCCACACAACAACACGCCTCAAAAGGGGTAGCCCAGCAGGGCAACAACACTGTTCAATCAGCAGAAACTGTGCAGCCAACCTGCACAGCAGCCTGCATGATCTAGTATGCTGCAGCAGCACCAATATGCCTCAAAAAGGGGTAGCCCAGCAGGGCAACAACACTGTGCAATCAGCAGAAACTGTGCAGCCAACCTGCACAGCAGCCTGCATGATCTAGTATG
>CAZLKI010000342.1:0-631 GCA_964560035.1 uncultured Synechococcus sp. | reverse complement strand
AATATGCCTCAAAAAGGGGTAGCCCAGCAGGGCAACAACACTGTGCAATCAGCAGCAACTGTGCAGCCAACCTGCACAGCAGCCTGCATGATCTCATATGCTGCAGCAGCACGAGTATGCCTCAAAAAGGGTAGCCCAGCAGGGCAACAACACTGTGCACACAACCAATACTGACCTCTGGAATGATTCGCTGCTATGCACGTGCTGCAGCAGGGAACATACCCAGAGGGCACAACTGCCACAGAGGCTGGCATTCCAAATGCTTGGGACCACCCCTTGATACAACCAGAAGACACTGGCTCTGCCCAGGTGTGTGACTGATGGTGTGACAGCTGTGCAGCTGCATGCTAGGCTCACAGAGCACGAGCCATGGCAGCAGAACGGTGAGGGTCCTAACCTGTACCCTGACAAGCAGATGCGTCAGCGTGACACAGCAGCCATTGATCGTGTTAAGCACGAGGCCTTACTGGAGCCGTGTGCACTACTGCGCTGCTGAGCGCAGGCCACGCTACTTTCATGTGCAATTAGACAACTAGATGATGGTCATGTGTACGATTACACAACCACAGAGCCCAGAGCTTACTTACAACCTGCTGGTGTTACACTGCCTGCAGGTGTCACTCTGCCCAAC
>CAZLKI010000341.1:0-3224 GCA_964560035.1 uncultured Synechococcus sp. | reverse complement strand
CCTCTATCTCAAATATTGCCAGCATTTATGCCGATGGTGCCTGTTCGGGAAATCCGGGGGCAGGCGGGTGGGGCGTGGTAATTAACTTTAATGATGGTACTAGCAAAGAACTCGGGGGCAGAAATGCCGCTACCACGAACAATCAAATGGAATTAGCTGGAGCGATCGCTGGTTTGAAATTCTGGCAAGCCCACAATCAAAAAACGGGGCAACAACTAGGGCAAGAGCTACCCGTGCAGTTTTTCACCGATAGTAAATATGTAATTGATGGCATTACTAAATGGATTAAGGCATGGAAACAAAATAACTGGCGGACCGCGGCAAAAAAACCTGTTAAAAATCAGGAGCTTTGGCAAGCACTGGATTTAGTAAATTCGGCTAAAGTCTCTTGGCATTGGGTTGAAGGGCATTCAGGAGATCGAGATAATGAAAGATGTGATGCGATCGCCCGCGCTCAAATTAGTAAGACAAATTAGTAAGTCAAATTAGTAAGTCAAATTAGTAAGTCAAATTAGTAAGTCAAATTAGACATCATGAATATTGAGCATATTGAGGAGAGCATTGAGGAGCTACTAGCTAAGTTAAAGTTTGATGCTAAAGGATTGATCCCAGCGATCGCTCAAGATGACCGTGATGGTACTGTTTTAATGATGGCGTGGATGAATGCGGAGTCGATAACTTTAACGCTGCAAACGGGAGAAATTCATTATTGGAGCCGTTCTAGATCTGAGTTATGGCATAAGGGCGCGACATCTGGACATATCCAAAAGGTTAAGCATTTTTATTATGACTGTGATGCAGATGTGGTGTTAATTAAAATTGACCAAATTGGCAACATTGCTTGTCATACAGGGCAAAGAAGCTGTTTCTTTAAAGAAGTAAAAATTTACGATTTAAACTCCCAGAATAGCTCTAAGCTCTGAGATACTGATGAAATATCAAGTGAGATATTAGTGAGATATTAGTAAGGTATTGAAAAAGCTATTGATTGAGATAACAATATGATTTCTGTTGCAGATTTAATCAAAGACAACCAAATTTCAGGTAACTATTTTGGCTATGACACCTATGTGCGAGGTGATTTAGAATCTGGGCTTTTAGAAAATCGTCGAGGCGATCGCTTAATTGCCGTTCCCACAACTTTGATCGCGGCATTATATGCTGGCTTAGAGAAAGAGACAGGACAGGCGGCAGGATTAGTGCTATTTAACTGTGGCAAGTGGTGGGGTAAGAACTTCTATACGCGGTTTAGTGAAGAAGTTAGCGATTACTACAATATGCCGATGGCAGAAATGGACATGAGTATTTTTCTAAATTCGCTCAAGCAATGCTGGATCACCCACGGCTGGGGCAAATTAGAATTCGATCCTAGCTATCAAGCACAGGGGTTTATTTTAATTAAAACCTTTCAATCTGCCTACAGCCAGCAACTATCAGGTCAGTCACGTCCCAGTTGCTATTTAGAGGCAGGCATACTTACCTCTTTTTTCTCACGTTTGACTGGCAGAGATCTGATTGCAGCCCAAATTTCTTGTGAGTCGATGGGATCTGATTGCAATCGGTTTGTAGTTGGGCTTGGCGATCGCTTGAGCGTTGTCAATAGCTTGATTGCCCAAGGACTCGATCACGAATCTATTATTGAACGATTAATTAAACCTTAACCTCCTTTACGAAGTTTCTAATGGTTCTTAAAATTTCTCATAATTTATGGAAGAAGTGTAATCTTTATTGCCAACCTATTAAAAAATCACGGCTGCGTATCAACCTTTAAGTCCAGTTTGGATTTATTTTATTTGTTAAATTATTTCTTAAAAATAGTGTTAGATTTTGTTGGTTTATGATACTGAAAATATTATAATTTCTTTATAGTCATTAGTATCCAGTCGTGCACTCTTATTTAGCCAAAAGCATGATTGATCTCAGCCGTATAAATATCGACTCTACAATCGCTGACTTACCGTATCATCTCTTTCAAGTCTTAACTGATACAAGGGTTAATGTGATTGCGTCTAGATTTGAGCGTGACTTACAAGTTCCCGCAGTTATAGTTGTGAATGCTGAGGGCTTGATTGTTAACGCGATTTCTAGGCGGACATTTTTAGAACGGATGAGTAAACCCTATAGCCTTGAGCTTTTTATCAATCAGCCCATTCGTAAGATTATTCCCTTTATTACAACTCGACCCACTAAATTATCATGTAAAACTAAAGTAGATGAAGCTGCCCGAATTATTCTCAATCGTCCTGATGATGTTATTTGCGAGCCAATTATTGCGATCGCCCAAGATGGTTTGAGAATTTTAGATTGTAATACAATTTTTTTGGCACAGTCTAAAATTTTTAGTTTAGTAAATGCCAAGTTAGAACAGGCTCTAACGGATTTAGAACAATCTCAAGGAGAGCTTAAATCTACAAATCTGCAACTTATAGAAGAAATTAACGAGCGTAAGCGGATCGAACAACAACTTTCACACAATGCTCTGCATGATGGTCTGACAGGCTTACCCAATCGAGTTTTATTTATAAACCGTTTGGAGCAAGCATTTAAATCTTATCAACGCTCTGAAGGGCGACTGTTTGGTGTTATGTTTATTGACTTAGATCGGTTTAAGTTAGTTAACGATAATTTTGGACACGGAGTTGGAGATTCGCTATTAATTCAAGTTGGCGATCGGATTCAAAAATGTTTGAGGGGCGGAGATACAGTTGCGCGACTGGGAGGAGATGAGTTTGCCATTTTACTAGACGTTATTACCGAACTCAGACAGGCAGAGATGTGTGCCAAGCGCATTCAAGATAATTTGACAGATACATTTAATTTAGATGGAAATAAAGTTTTTATTGGCGCGAGTATTGGGATTGCGATCGTTACGTCTCAATATATTTATTCAGAAGAGTTACTTCGAGATGCTGATATTGCCATGTATCAGTCCAAACGCCAATGCAGTAATGGTTATCAAATTTTTTTGACACCTACAATTAAGACTACGATCCACTTAGTACCAACAGAGTAAAAAACGTACCGCTATTCCAAAGCCCATGAACTAGCATTGGGGCTAAAAGATTTTGCGATCGCACATATACAAATCCCATCACGATCCCAAGTGCAGTTAGCGGTAAAATATCCGCCAAATTTAAATGGACGATCGCAAACAGTAACCCACTAGCGCAAATTCCCAGCCAAGTTATCAGCGAAATATTTAAGGAATAAGTTTCCACTCCTTT
>CAZLKI010000340.1:0-3249 GCA_964560035.1 uncultured Synechococcus sp. | reverse complement strand
CTCACCCCGCCGAATCAAAATCTTTACCTTCTGCAAAGACACATAGCACCCTTGCTGCGAGTTGAAAAGCGATCGCATTAACTTCTTTTATCAAGATCCGAGCCATTTCCCTTACCAGTTAGATTTCGAGGTAAAAGCTCAACTTGCTGATCTCGTTGTAAATACATAATCATGCGATCGCTCCCCGCCAACAAACCATAGGTCGAAGCCATTACCAAAGCCGTATTCACAATCACCGCCAATAAACCCAAAGGCGCAATCAACAAAATAATCAAACTAACTAAACCATTAACCGCCGAAACCGATAAATTCCGCACATTTGCCGTGCGCTGAGTAACGTAGTACATAAAATTTTCAGTAAACCTATAATCAAACAAAATTCCGTTAATTCTAGCCAATTAACTCTAAAACTATCCGATTAAGTACATCAAAAGCAGATTCATCTGGTAATTTTAATAATTTCGCTAACTTTTCCATTTTAGCTATCACATCCGACCCATGCTCAATAACCGAAACCCCCTCAAACTTATGAATGCGCCGATTACGCCGTTCACAATATTCATTAAGCTGCTTAATCAAACCAACCACATTTTTAAGTTCTGGATAGTAATCCAATATTTCAATTAAATGAAATCTCTTAGGGTGACCATCAGGAGACAAATTCCATCCCTTAGCCCGATAAGCCTCTGATAACTTCTCATAAGGTTTTCCATTATCAATAGCCTTGAGCTTATCCCAAAAACTAATCATTTCTTGAGCATTATTAGGTAAATCCATCTTTAACCTTCTTTGCATCAATAATGCCAAAAAACACTCTTGAAACTGCGAAACAAGCACCAAAAACTCTGAAAACTCTAAATTCTTATACCTAATCAAAGCAATAAAATATATCTCTTTAGCGATCGCATCCAACTTCTTTTGTTTAAGTGCCGCTATTTCTTGAATTAACTGGGGATGAATGTTAATTTTCAAAGATTTAATCTGAGAATAAGCCCGATTAAAATCAAAAGCGATCCGACATCGCCCATATTCCAATAGCGGCATCGCCTCATCATAATCTAGGCAAGAAAATTTGATAGATTTTAACGCACCACCATAGTTGTAATCTTCCAATTGTTTGAGAATCACCTTGCGATCGAATTCTCTTCTCAAAACCGTCATATCAGTCTCAAATACTCGTTCCTGCCCATCTCTCATCTCGTAGGGATTCCGCACTTGCAATACCCGACCATTTTTTACATATCCCGCCGCCTGCAACAAATTAAATACCGATTTCATAGCAGGAGTGCCTGAAGATGCATTAAATTCAATGCGATCGCCCACAGCAAAATTCTCTTGAATAAGTTCTAGCCCCTTTTTTACTTCCTCAACCGCAATTAATAAATCCGTCGGATCGTAAGATAAAGCTTGATTAACCTCAATCAAAGTCACAACTGCATTCTTCAATCCCACAGTCGAATCAATCCAAATCTTAGTATCAATAGCCCCTTGTTTGGTCCCTTCAGTAAACAGCAAAATCACCGTTTTAATCTCGCAGCCATCAGCGACCAAGTATCGTAATAACGAAATGATCGAACCTTCATTATTTCCTTTAGCAAAAGGATCTTGTATACCTACAAACGATAAAACAATACTAGCCATTTTTAGTTCTTTAGTTTAAGCTCAAAATTCGTGATTTTATGTTCTATTTCCCTGTGAACTTTAGACATCAAACTGGCATCAGGTAAATTATTGAATGCTTGTTTGGTGATGAAATTTAAAAAATCTAAAGTCTGACCTTGCCACTCTAATTGATCTTTAACTTCCCAAAATTCCCATAGCTGTTGTTCGCTCATCCCTTGAAGTTGATGAAACATAAAATTCCGCCGATCAGTTATTTTTATTCCTGCTTGCCAAAACATCTTTAGTCTCTCGCACTTAGTCTCATAGTCTGGATTTAATGTACGGAAAAATTTACAAAGATTACCCAAGTCAAGAATAATATCGCCATCTTCTAATTTTTTTTGTAATTTTGCCAAATCATTCCTTGGCTCACCATTTGTCTTAAATTTTGCACTAGAGAAATACTGAGATTTATCATTAACAATTGAACCAACTAAATAAGGGGTAATACAATTATCCTGAGCAACTTCACTAATATGAGAGCCAAACTCACTTTTACCCCATTCAAAGAAAGCTCCTTCAAAGGCACGAAAACTGTGAAAGAAAGCTTCAACAATATTGCCCTGCTGATGTCTAATTATTGCTAAATATGATGCTTCATAAGCAGTCCACCACCAGTGCTGCGATCGCTCTTGATACTTTTTATCTAGCAAATTAGCAAACTCATCAAACTTGCAATTATTCCAAAGCCTTGCTGATTCTAATAGCTGTTCAATTTCTAAGCCAAGGGAATAATATGGTTTGAGTACAGAACTCACAGCATCATAGTCAAAACGATTAAGTAAAGCTAATGCCTCTTTTTGTCTCCTATCCCAAAGATAGTTAATGCCCAAAGTTGGCTCACCATATAAGGAAGGCTCTCCCCTAAGATTACGTTCTCTATCAAGAAAAAAGTCATAAAAAATAGCGTTCTCGGCAAATTTAGTTAACGCAGTAATCCTTGAAGCCTCAGCAGATTGTCCAACCCCACCTTTCAGACATAACAAAACTTTTATATCTTCGCCTGAGTCCAAAGTGATTTTGCGCCATGTTTCTTTCCACCATTGAAACATCTCCTCAAAATTAGATGGATTATATCCTTCTTGCCCCTGTAAAATCACCTCTACGGGAATGCTCGTATTCCTTTTAATCCATTGCTCTATAATTTGGGCAGAATAGAGAGTATCTTCGGTTCTAAAATTTATAGATTCTTTCTGATCTGTTCCGATCAAATAGATTTTAGCTAATTCATCCTGCTTATCTCTGATTAAGCCGCCAATAATAATTGGTAAAAAACGGTCGTTATATTTATCCCAAGATTCTACATAGTGCTTTGTCAATTCTCGCAAGCTAGAGTTTTCCAAACCAATATCTTCTTGAACTAAGGTCATATCAGATTTATTATTACCTTTTACTTGCTTATCTCCAACATTTCGCCAATCAGCATTAGGCAATTGAAATGCCAAGTCACGAGTCCCAATTGTTGCAACTAAGATATACTTTCCCATTTCACTAAATTCTCGCTTTTGTAAATAATTGCTCTGTGGATAAAATTAAATCGGGGAATTATTGATCTGAAATAAAGCGACGGAAAGCATTTGCAGGAAT
>CAZLKI010000339.1:0-3272 GCA_964560035.1 uncultured Synechococcus sp. | reverse complement strand
ACATCGGCGATCGCCATAATTTTTTGGTCGATCATAGTTGCTCTTTCAATATATTGAGCCCGATCTAGCATTCCTAATTTATTTAAAAGCGATCGCACTTTTTCAAAATGGCGGCTGAGTTTTATAATCGCTACAGCATCGGCATTTAGCAGTTGAGCTTCCATAATTTCTACAGGCAGAGTTGCAGAAAGAACGCTAAAAATATCATTTCGATAACTTAAGGGAACTCCTAAAACGGCAGCAGAAGCCATCGGCGAACATATACCGGGGACGATTTCGGTAGTAAAGCGATCGCTTAAACGGGTATACAAATACATAAAGGAACCGTAAAACATGGGGTCGCCCATACATACCACTGCCACATCCAATCCTTGATTTAAATAGGTTTCGATGGGAGCGATCGCCCGATCGTATAAAGGTTTTGCCAGTTCGGGATTCTGAGCGCGGGGAAAATGAAACCCTACTTCGATTTGGTGTTCCAACAGATGAGAAGCGATAATTTCTCTTGCCACACTATTTTTATCCTCTGCCGATTGATATGCCACCACTGACACCGTTTGCAATATTCGTAATGCCTTAAGGGTAATTAATTCGGGATCTCCAGGTCCTACGCCAACACCGTATAAACGTCCTCCCATCTTATTCCCGCTCCTGTGCCAAAGCATTCACTGCGGCAACCGCCATTGCACTTCCACCTCTTCGCCCATGAATAGTTAAAAAGGGAATGCCTCGACTATTTGCCGCCAACTCCGCTTTCGATTCCATAGCACCAACAAAGCCCACAGGAAACCCTAAGATCGCCGCAGGTTTTGCCATACCTTCATCTAATAGTTCTAACAAGCGAAATAAAGCTGTAGGAGCATTACCGATCGCCACAATCGAACCCTCTATATCCTTCTCCCAAAGTTCTAAAGCCGCTGCCGATCTGGTATTTTGGATTTTTGTGGCGATCGCTTTCACTTCAAGATCGTTTAAGGTACAAATCACCAAATTATGAGCAGGTAAACGACTGCGCGTAATCCCATTCGCCACCATTTGCGAATCACATAAAATCTTGGCACCATTGTTAAGAGCATCTCTTCCTATTTTTACCATATCTTTAGAATATGCCAAATCTGCAACAATATCCGTCATTCCACAGGCATGGATTAAACGCACCGCAACTACTCGCAAATCAACAGGAAGAATTGATAAGTCTACCTCGGCTCTGATCGTGGCAAAGGATTGACGATAAATTTCATTCCCATCACGAATATAATCAAGCATGGTTCCACTCACTATTCATAAATTCTTGAAAGCTTTGAGGGGTTTGCCTTTCAGGTTGATAGGTTTGGATAAGTTTTGAAATTAAATCAGGTAATTCAGATTTTAGATATTTACCTAGTTCTCTCCCAAATTTTGTTTCTCCTTTTCCGATAAATACTTTATAGGTATCCGTATCTATTCCGAGTAAAGTGATATCGCTAGGATGATGTTGAGCGCAGGATTTTTCGCAGCCTGTAAAGTGAATATTAATGGAACGGTCGAGTTTTAGAGATTTGTGGAGGTGGTTAGCGATCGCCTTAGCATCAGATTGAGTATCCGTCATCGAAGATTTACAGCCTGTAATTCCAGTACAAGCAACCAATCCACTATAAGGATGATTGGCATCAGTGGATAATCCCAGTTCGTGAATATTATCTATTACAGTGTCAATCTGCGATTTAGGAATATCCGAAATTATCAAATTTTGAAAGGGTGTGAGCCTTAAGTAATTTCCATGTCGCTGTGCTACCTCTCCTAAGCTTCTAAATTGTGTAGATTCTAATCTGCCGAGGGGAACTACAACGCCGATATATGCAAATTCTGATTCTTTTTGAGCATGAACTCCTAAATGAGCTTGTTTATTAACTATTTTATTCACTGATTTATTCACTGATTTGTTTTCTGGCAACTCTGAATTATCGATATGATTGGGATTTATAGAGAATGTTAAATTTCTCTCCACTCGCTCCAAATATGCCGCTATTCCCCAGTCGCTTATTAAATCCCTAAGTCTTGGAGGTTTAGCTTTTTTTGATTGAATTGTATATTGGCGATAGATTTCAGCAAGATTAGCTAGGACTTCTAAAGCATTTTTAGACTTAATTAGAACTCCTGTCGGAATATTAATTAAGCTTAAAGAGAAGTAGATACGATCGCAATTTTGAATTACTTTTAAACTAATATCATTCAAAAAGTCTCCAATCGAAATAGATTCTCCTCCATCGATACCTACACTAAATTTCTGGGAAAGAATAGCTAATTCGGGATGGTTCTCTAGATGTTTTAGCCATGCGATCGCTAGTGGACGAGTATCTAATAATGCCAAAGAATCTATCCCTGCTGTTGGAGAGAGCATAATGTTTCGCAGATGGTCTAAGTCGGGATTTTGAGCAGCTAAACCGAGTTCTTGTAAATTCTTTAATACTGAATTAGACAATATCTCAGATGTGCGAATTTGAATATTGGCTCGGTTGGTAATGTGGATAAAAGAAGAAAGATTAGCGATCGCTTCGATCTGCTCAAAATAAATAAACCCAAATGGAATCCGAATGCGAGTAAGAATCCCATCTAAAGTAGAAGTAGGCTTAAATAAACTAGGACAAAGATTCATATCAATAAGCCTATTAAAAATTTTTAATTAAAAGTTCTCGACCGATCGCCGCAGTTTCTTGTTTATAGTTATTCATCCCATACTGAAGTTGCCATTCTGTAATTTTAGCGAATCTAAAAAGCTTTCTAATTTCAGGGTTATCGTCGTAAGTAATTAACCATCTATGTGAGCAATTACGCATATTTGCAGCAAATCTTTCATGATCGAAATTTGTATGTAAATTTCCCCTTGCCCCATATAGTCGAGACTTAGTAGCACTTAAATAAGGTGGATCGAGAAATATAAATACTCCATTTCCTTCCTTTAAAATTAACTCCTCATAGTCCTTATTAGTAATATGAGCAGAAGATAAATAAGGTGCGATTTTATGTAGTCGATCAATTGATGAGCTTGTGAATCTTTTCTCAAATGCCTGTTGGGAATATCCACCTGAGTCTACAGTTCCAGAAAAAGTAATTCGATTCAATACAAAAAATCTTACGGCTCGATCAAACTCACTTAAATTTAAGTTTGGCTGGGTATAGTAATTAAATAATTCTCTTCCATCTAAATCTAAATATTTTTGATATATTTCTGAAATAGTTTTAGTTAAAGATTCAATATTATCTCTTATATATAACCATAGGCAATATAAATC
>CAZLKI010000338.1:0-3302 GCA_964560035.1 uncultured Synechococcus sp. | reverse complement strand
GGGCGATCGCATCTTTTAAGTGAATTAGAGACTAAATTAAAATCTAATCAGGCTTTAACCTTAAGTGGACTATCCCGTTTAGCAAAAGGTTTAGTAGCTTCGGCTTTGAGTTCTAGTCCGAATGTTTCGAGTAATCTAATGGTGATAACGGCAACTCTTGAAGAAGCGGGACGCTGGGCATTACAGCTAGAGGCAATGGGATGGTCGCAAGTGCATTTATATCCTGCCTCGGAAGCTTTACCCCAAGAACGATACACCGAACCCGAAGTAATTTGGGGACAGATGCAAGTATTAACCGACTTAGTAAGCAAAACTAATCGCATTGCCATAGTTGCCACAGTTAGAGCATTACAGCCCCATTTGCCCACTGTTTCAGATTTTCAGCAGCAATCTCTATCTTTGGTTACGGGCATGAATATTTCTTTATCAGAGTTGGGCGATCGCCTGACAGAGCTAGGATACGAACGGGGTAGTATAGTCGAAACTGAAGGACAGTGGAGTCGCCGTGGCGATATTATTGATATTTTTCCTGTGTCGAGTGAGTTACCTGTGCGGATAGATTATTTGGGAGATCAAATCGAAAGGATTCGGGAATTTGATTTAGCCTCACAACGGGGATTAGATGCGATCGGTGGGATTATTCTTTCACCTACAAGTTTTAAGCATAGTACTTGTTCGGAATCTATATTGGGATATTTATCAAAGGATTTGTCTGGATGGTTAGTGGCGATCGATGAAGTGGATCAATGTCAAGCCCATAGTCAGAGTTGGTATGATACCGCCATACTATCTTCTCTTTCTGAGGCTTCTCTTTCTGAGGCTTCTCTTTCGGAAAATAGTGGAGACAATCTGGAAATTTTAGAAGTTGATTTCGGAAATTCACAAGATTACGAACCGATAAAATCCTATCGCCCTTGGAGTGAATGCGTTACCGAGCTAGAACAATTTCAACGGATTTACCTGTCAGAATTAGCCGAAGAGAATAAAGGTATCAATCTAGCGAGTCGCGCCATCGCCTCTGTCCCCAATCAGTTTGGTAATTTAGCTCGGACTTTACGGGAGTTTCGCGATCAAAATTATCAAATTACTCTAGTTTCCGCCCAACCGTCAAGAGCAGTATCTTTACTCCAAGAACACGACTGTCCCGCTCAGTTTGTCCCAAATCCTCAAGATTACCCTGCGATTGATAAACTTCAAAGTGCAAGGGTGCCTGTGGCGGTTAAATATTCGGGTTTAGCAGAAATTAGAGGTTTCGTTTTACCGACTTTTCGGATTTTAATTGTCAGCGATCGCGAGTTCTTTGGTCAGCACACGCTTGGGAGTTCAGGCTATGTCAGAAAGCGTAGGGTTGCGGCTTCTAAAAAAGTAGATTTAGATAAACTTTCTCCCAATGATTATGTAGTGCATCGAAATCACGGCATCGGACAGTTTCTGCGGCTGGAAAGTTTGAACATTAATAAAGAAATCCGTGAATATTTAGTGATTCAATACGAAGATGGATTACTTAGAGTTGTAGCGGATCAAGTTGCCTCTCTATCTCGGTTTCGGTCGGGTGGCGATACCAAGCCTACGCTGAATAAGATGACGGGTAAAGCATGGATTAATACTACGAATAAAGTTCGTAAAGCAATTAAAAAGATTGCCATAGATTTACTGGAACTCTATGCTCGGCGATCGCAGCAAGTCGGATATGCTTATCCCCCAGATATGCCTTGGCAGCAAGAGATGGAAGATTCTTTCCCCTATCAGCCCACGCCCGATCAACTTAAAGCCACTCAAGATGTCAAACAAGATATGGAGAGCGATCGCCCGATGGATCGATTAGTCTGTGGGGATGTGGGATTTGGGAAAACCGAAGTGGCAATTAGGGCATTATTTAAGGCATTAACTGCGGGCAAACAATCGGCACTATTGGCTCCGACCACAATTCTGGCACAGCAACACTATCACACCATGCAAGAGCGGTTTGCCCCCTATCCGATTAATATCGCTTTATTAAATAGATTCAAAAGTACCTCCGAACGCAAAGAAATTATTCAAAAGCTATCCACAGGCGAGTTAGATTTAGTAGTAGGAACCCATCAACTACTATCTAAAGATATTACTTTTAAGAGCTTAGGTTTATTGGTAATTGATGAAGAACAGAGATTTGGCGTGGCACAGAAAGAGAAGATTAAAACCCTCAAAACCGAAGTGGATGTATTAACTCTATCCGCAACTCCGATTCCGCGTACCCTCTATATGTCGCTATCAGGTGTCAGAGAAATGAGCCTAATTACCACGCCTCCACCCTCACGGAGAGCGATTAAAACCCACCTATCTCGCTACGATCCAGAGGCAATTAGATCGGCAATTCGTCAAGAACTAGACCGAGGTGGACAGGTGTTTTATGTGGTTCCGCGCATTGAAGGCATAGAAGAAACAAGTACCAAAATTAGAGAGATGATTCCTAATGCTAGACTGGCGATCGCCCACGGACAAATGCCTGAAGGCGAATTAGAAATTACCATGCTCACATTTAACAGTGGCGAAGCAGATATTTTAGTTTGTACTACGATTATCGAATCGGGTTTAGATATTCCGCGCGTCAATACGATTATTATTGAAGATGCTCAAAAACTAGGACTGGCACAGCTTTATCAATTACGGGGACGGGTCGGGCGATCGGGTATACAGGCTCACGCGTGGCTATTTTATCAAGAAAAAGGTGAACTTTCTGAACCCGCAAGGCAAAGATTAAGAGCAATTCAAGAATTTACGCATTTAGGATCGGGTTATCAATTAGCAATGCGAGATATGGAAATTAGAGGTGTAGGAAGCTTACTGGGAGGCGAACAGTCGGGACAAATGGATGTAATTGGCTTCGATTTGTATATGGAAATGCTGCAAGAAGCGATCGCCGAGATTAAAGGTTCAGAAATTCCCCAAGTTGATGATACCCAAATTGATTTACCGCTTACCGCTTTTATTCCTAGTAACTATATTCCCGATTCCGATCAAAAAATAGCTGCCTATCGCGCTCTAGCTGCTGTTAATTCCCGCCGTGAGTTATCTCAAATTATAGAAGAATGGAGCGATCGCTATGGAACCGTTCCTGCTGCTGCCTTGCAATTAGTAAAAGTGATGGAGCTAAAACAAGTGGCTAAAAAACTAGGATTCTCGCGGATCAAACCCGAAGGTAAGCTCAATATTATGCTCGAAACTAAAATGGAAGAACCCGCATGGAAAACCATCCATCAACGATTACCCTCTCATTTACAATCCCGATTTACATTTCAGACTGGTAAGGCGATCGCGCGTGG